>JAVRPF010000744.1:0-6267 GCA_032162385.1 Mycobacterium sp. | reverse complement strand
AGCAACAGTCCGTAGCCCAGGGGCGAACGCCGCAGCGCGGTGACCTTCATCAGCTTGGACAACGAACGGATCGACCTGGGTCCCCGCATCATCGCGAACACGACGTTGAACGGGAATGGCGGGAACTTGTCGAAGGCGTCGCAGTTGGTCAGCACCAGTCGGCCGACGCTGTCCGGATGGGCATCGACCACGAGTTGGCACAGGCCACCCCCGGTGTCGTTGCCGACCAAGGTGACGTCCCGCAGGTCCAGCGCGCCGATGAACTCGTTGACCATTTCGGCCACCGTGACCGGCGTCAGCTCCACCCCATGGTCCACCGGCACGGTATGCGACCCGAGCGGCCAGTCCGGCAGGATGCAGCGAAACCCGTTGCGCGCCAGCTCCTCGGCGACCTTCAGCCACAGCCTGTGGTCGACCAGGATGCCGTGGACGAACAGGATCGGGGGATGGGAGGAGTCGACGGGACCCAACTCGCGGTACTCGATCGTGGCTCGTTGTAACTTCACCTGTGGCATGTCGGCTACTCTCCTGATTGGAACTTACGAACACTCGGTATGAAAGTTACGTGCAGACTGTATGAAAGTCAATGAACCGACAAGCGATGCCGAGCCCGCAACGCGCCGGACCCAGGCGCAACGCACCGCCGCCACCAGAGCGCGGCTGCTCGAAGCGGGCAGGCGCCTGTTCGCCACCGACGGCTACGCGGCGGTCCCAACCCAGGCCATCGTCGACGCCGCGGGGGTCACGCGCGGCGCGCTCTATCACCAGTTCGACGACAAGTCAGGGTTGTTCGCCGCGGTGTATGAAGAGGTCGAGCGCGACCTCGTGACTCGCATCAGCGCACGCATCATGGCGGCCGAACCCGCCGACCAGCTTGCCGCGATGCGCGTCGGCGCCCGGCTGTTCCTCGAGGAGTGCTCGGCTCCCGACGTGCAGCGCATCGTCCTGATCGACGCACCGGCCGTGCTCGGCTGGGAGCGCTGGCGCGAGGTCGGGATGAAGTACGGCCTCGGAGTGATCGAAGCGATGCTGGCGCAGGCCATGGCCGACCGGGTGATCCCCGACCAACCCCTCCGCGCCACCGCGCACGTGCTGCTGGGTGCCCTCGACGAGGCGGCGTTGTTCGTGTCAAGGGCGGCCGACGCCGGCGAGGCGCTGGAACAGATGTACGAGGTGTGCGACCGCGTGATCAGCGGCATCACCGGCGGTCGATGACCGGCTCAGGTCGACATGCACAATAACCTTCGAAACTGCACAATAACCTTCGAAACAATGTCCGTTCATTGGTTGCCCTTTAATGGGATCACCCGCTGCGCGTCCGGGAAGTTGACGCGTCACCAGGACCGAAGGGAGTAGCGCCATAGCGCCCGAGCTGCGCCGAACCGCCGTTCTGGGCATGGTCGTCTCGCTTCTGCTGCTCCTGGTCAGTTCCGGTGACCTCCCGCGGTTCTTCCGGCCCGAAGCACCGGCGGGCGTGGTCGAGTTGTCCTCGGGCTGGCGCCTGGCGTCGACGCGGGACGTCGCGGCGGCCGGACCGGACGTCTCGCGTCCGGAGTTTCAGGGCTCGGGCTGGCACGACGTGCGTCGAATGCCGGCCACCGTCCTACAGACGCTGGAGGACGACGGCACCTATCCGAACCTCTACTACGGCACGAACCTGCTCACGGAGGTGCCGCAGGACCTCTACGAGCAGGACTGGTGGTACCGAACCACGTTCACCGCGCCCGCGGGGCACAGCACCTACCAGTTGAACTTCCCCGGCATCAACTACCGGGCCGAGATCTGGCTCAACGGTCATCTGGTGGCCGGCGCCGACAAGGTGGTCGGCATGTACGTCGACCACGACCTCGACGTGACCCCATGGATCAACCCCGGACGGACCAACACGCTGGCCGTCAAGGTCATCCCGGAGCGCGCACTACAGGACGTCAACGGCGTGGAACTGGCCGACAGCTGGTTCGACTGGATCAACTGGAACTACCTCGGATACCAAGGGCCGGACAAGAACCCGGCGAACGGCAACTCGTTCGTGGCCGATCGCAACGCCGGGATCTTCAAGCCGGTCTACCTGCGCACGTCGGGCGCGGTAGCCATCGGTGACGCAGCGGTGAACTCCGAGCTACCACTACCCAGCACCGACACCGCGCGCCTCACCATCCATACCGGCCTGCGCAACTTCTCCACCGACCGCGTCCGCGGCGTGTTGCGCGCCACGATTAGCCGGCCGGGCAAGCCGGACGTGCGGGTCGACCAGCCGGTCACCCTCGCGCCCGGTGAGCAACGCGAGGTGAGTTTCGCGCCAACGGATTTCGGTGCGCTGGTGCTCGACCATCCGGACCTGTGGTGGCCGTACACCATGGGCGAGCCGAACCTCTACGACCTGCGACTGGAGTTCCTGCAGCACGACCGGGCGACCGACGCTACGTCCCAGCGCTTCGGTGTGCGCACCATCACGCAGGGCCGCGACGACGACGACCGCTTTCCCGAACTGGGCACGGGTGGGAACTTCTACCTGCAGGTGAACGGCCGCGACTTCCTGGTCCGTGGCGCGACGTACACGCCCGATCTGCTCTACCGTTACGACCCCGACCGCGACGACGCGATCCTGGCCTACGCCCGCGACCTCGGCCTGAACATGCTGCGGCTGGAGTCGAAGATCCCGCCAGAACGGTTCGTCGAGCAGGCCGACGAACTCGGTATCCCGCTCATGGTCGGCTGGATGTGCTGCAACCAGTGGGAGAAGTGGCCCCAGTGGGACGACGAGGACCTCGGCGTCGCGCAGGCCAGCATGCGGTCGCAGGTCTCGATGCTGCGCTCGCACGCCGCGGCATTCGTCTGGGCCAACGGCAGCGACGGCAGGCCGCCACCCGCGGTGCTGGACAAGTATCACGACATCCTGCGAGAACTGCACTGGCAGAACGCGATCGTCGACACCGTGTCCTCCTACACCACCAACACCGCAGGCGAACGGTTGTGGGACGGCATTCAGATGGCGGGCCCGTACACCTGGCGACCACCGAGCTACTGGTTCAGCGGCCGCTATCGCGCGGCGCGCGGCGCATCGGCCGAGCAGGGTGACAACGAGCACATCCCGCCGTTCGCGAGCCTGACCAAGTTCATCCCGCCGGACAAGCTGTGGCCGATCAACGACGCCTGGTACTTCCACGCCGGATCCAACGACGGCAACGCCGTATTGACCAGCATCCAGCGCGTAATCAACCGTCGCTACGGATCGTCCTCGGGCGCAGAGGAGTTCACCCGCAAGGCCCAACTGGCCCACTACGAGTCGACACGCGCGCAGTTCGAGTCGTTCGCCGCGCTCGGTTGGGCAGGCCACAAGATGACGATCTACTGGATGCTGAACAACCACTGGCCTTCGTTCTTCGGCAACATCTTCGACTACTACCTCCGACCCGGCGGCGCGTACTACGGAGCCAAGAAGGGACTGCGGCCGTTGTCGGTGGTGTTCGACTCCTACGCGACCGGCGATCACAGCCAGGCAGCAGTGACCGTGGTGAACCAAACTCCGCGCGACGCAACCGATCTGCGCGTGCGCGTTCGCGTCTACGACCTGCAGGGCCGCGTGCGCGACGACCGGACGTCGCCGGCGCTGGCCGTGGCCTCCGGTGGCGCGACGCCTGCCATGACGCTGCCCCGGATGGCCCGCGACTCGCAGGTGTTCTTCGTCCGCTGCGAGCTCCTCGGCACCGGCGACGACGTTCTGGCCGACAACGTCTACTGGCAGTCGCAACGCAACGACGACGTCGGAGATCCCAACGGCGACTTCGCCTTCCAGGCGAACCAAACCAGTTGGGCGGACATGTCCGCACTCAACTACATGACCCGCGTCCCGCTCGACGTCACTGCGACGCGCACTACCAACGGCGCCGGGCAGAACGTCGTCGACATCCGGTTGAGCAACGCCACGAACCGGGTCGCCTTCTTCGAACGCGCGGAGGTCACCGCGACCCGCGACGGCGACGAGATCCTGCCGATCCAGTACTCGGACAACTACGTGACCGTCTTCCCGGGTGAGACCGTCGACCTCGAGGCCGTGGTGCCCAGCCCCCTGGTCACCGCCAACTGGGTGCGCGTCACCGGGTACAACACACCCGCGGTCGCGGTACCCGTCACGTAATCGCGTCCCACGTCCCTGCCCATTCGACGCAGCCACCACGCCGTGGCGGCCAACACCATCACGAACGCCAGCAGGTAGGCCGCGGGCAGCCAGACGTCCCACGTCCCACCCGGGCGGATCGACAGCAGGCCGGTCTCGGGGGAGCCACCCGCGACGGAGACGAACCAGCCCGCGAACGTCACCCAGAACACGCCAAGCGCGGCCAACGACCACCTGCTGCCCGCGACGAAGGCCCGGTGTCCGAGGTGCACCAGCAGGGGCGCGCACCACACCCAGTGATGACTCCAACTGAACGGGGACACCGCATCCGCCGCCATGCCGACGACCGCCACGCCGAGCACGCGATGGCCGCGTCGCCACGCCACCGCCGCAATCGCCAACGCCGCCAGGGCCAGGCCGATGGCCACCACGGTCGCCGTCCCCACCGGCCAGTGCAGTCGGACGAACAGGCCACGCAGACTGGTGTTCGCCACCGGGTCACTCGAGATCCGCGCGACGTCGTCGAATCCCCGCCGCAACCAGAAGTAGCCGGAGTCCCGTGGCAACACCGCGAACCCGATTGCGACGGTGACAACGAACGTCGCAGACGCCACCAGCGCGGCGCGTCTTCGGCCGACGAGCAGGAGATAGACGATGAACAGCGCCGGAGTGAGCTTGATGCCGGCGACCAGGCCGATGCCGACACCGGCCCATCTTCGCCGTTCCGGCCCAAGCAGGTCAGCTACCACGACGGCCAGAATGAACAGGTTGACCTGTCCGAGTTGCAACGACAATCTGATCGGCTCGAGCCACGCGGAGAGGCCTATGAGCAGGGCACCTAGGCTGCACAGGCCCGTGGCCGCCGTCAGCCCGAGGCCGCGGAGCAGCCGCAACGCCACGTACGCCACCAGCGCGCAGTTCGCCGCCAGCCCCAGGATCTGAGCCGTCAGCGGAGTGACGAGCGCCAACGGCAGGAAGCACAACGCCGCGAACGGGCTGTAGTCGAAGAGCAGGGTGTGTGGATTCCCGGTCAGACCGGTCGAGTACAGATCGTGGCCGGCCAGCACCTGGCCGGCACCGAATCGGTAGACGAGCAGGTCGACCTGTCCGGCCAGGTTCGGCCAGCGCAGATAGGCGGCCACGTACACGAGGAGCGCCACGGTCAGGACAGCCGGACCGTAAGCACGGGCCGCGGAGTTCAGTCGCGTCGACACTCGAGCGAAGGTACGGACGGTGACTGGACGGTTCCTGAAAGTCGGGGTTGCCGACGGCGGTGCGGTTGGTGGCGGGGAGGATGGCGGGAGCAGGCGTCCCGGCGAGGAGAGATCAATGACGGCATCCGACGAGCGCACCGCGCTCGCCCAGGCCACTGAGGCAGCGGGCTGGCGCCGCCGCGAGGTCGAACGCGTCGACATCTACCTGCGCGGAAAGGCACGGGTGCGGGTGATCTGGCGCGGCGACGACGCGATCAGCGGGGGATCGCGCTTCCAGGACGATGTGATGGAGCAGTACTCGCGCGATCTGAACACGGTGAAGAAATGGCTAACGTAGCCGCGTAACCCA
Organism: Mycobacterium sp.; assembly: GCA_032162385.1. GTDB lineage: Bacteria > Actinomycetota > Actinomycetes > Mycobacteriales > Mycobacteriaceae > Mycobacterium. Next base: position 587 of record JAVRPF010000744.1, on the reverse strand, counting down.
GCCAGAAGCCGACGAACAGCACCAGGCAGCCGACGCACAGCAGGTGATCGAGGCAGATGCTGCGCGCACGCCGGGTCTGTTCGGCAGGAGATCCAGCGCGCCGGCCGAGGCGGACGGCGTTGGGCACCGTCCGGAGCAGCGCGAGCAGGATCGGCACGACGGCCAGCGGGACCGAGACCACGACCAGCCACAGCGGATCGCGACCGCTCGCCACCCGCAGTCCAAGGGTGATCAACAGAATCGCCATCACGCCCGCGACGAGGTGACTCATCGGACGCGAGGCCGTCGTGACCCGGTGGTAGTAGCCGGCGACGGACGCGATGGCCGCCTCGGGTAGCTCCGCCGCGTGCCAGTGGGCGAGCACCTGGACGTCGAACATCAAGTCCATCCACAGGACCGCAAGCAGGAAGCCACTGCACGCGGTGATGACCGGTATCGAGACTCCCATCGTGGGTGTCGAGATTACCTCGCGCGGACTACTCGGCCGCGGGCTCGGAGCGCCTGCGGGCGAGCATGGCCCGCAACACCGAGGCGGTGACCGGCAGCACCGACAGAAACGCGATGGCCAGGACCATCAGCTCGAGGTG
>JAVRPF010000743.1:0-16988 GCA_032162385.1 Mycobacterium sp. | reverse complement strand
TCCCCGTCGACGGCGGCGCGAACCGCAAGCTCCACCGGGCCGAGGAAGCCGCGGTTGAGCGCCGCGCACTGCGGCGGCAGATCGCCGACCTTCATCGGGTGCGCGCCCAGCGAATCGAGCACGGTGGGGACTTCCACGGCCAGGCCGGAGGGCAGGTTGGTGATCAGCCCGTCGTTGACGACGTTGGCGGAGATGACCCGCACCGTCCCGGTCTCCAGGGAGTGGATGACCTGTGGTGCGTACTCCGTGGACCCCGTATCGATGCCGAGTGTCGCGGTCTCGGCCAATTCCGCACGGACGCGCGCGTATTCGGCGAGGTTGGCCTCGCTGATCGAGACGTACTCACCGACATTGACCCGCAGGCGCGCGACCTCGTCCGGACGATGCAGGTACCACGGGACGTACTCGCTCGAGTGCTCGCTCGTCTCGGTGGGGTAGTAGCCCAGGCGACGGTACATATCGACCCGCACCCGTCGGCGCAGCTCCGGATCAGCGGCGATGCGCTGGTCCAACAGCGGATACAGGTCCTGGCCGCCACGCTCCCACCGCAGTACCCATGCCTGGTGGTTGACCCCCGCCGACCAGTACGACACCTCGTCGAACGGCACGTCGACCAACTCGCACAAGCCGACCATCGTCCAGTACACCGAATGGCACAGGCCGAGAACCTTCAGCTGCGGGGCGACGTGGCGCAGGAACGTGACGTTCATGGCCATCGGGTTGGTGTAGTTGAGCAACCAGGCATCCGGGCACACCTGCGCCATGTCTGCAGCGATCGCGGCCAGCACCGGGAACGTGCGCAGGCCGCGGAAGATGCCTCCGATCCCGATCGTGTCGGCGATGGTTTGGTTCAGCCCGTACTTCGCCGGAATCTCGAAGTCCCGCACCGTGGCCTCGTGCATGCCCACCTGGATGACGTTGATGACGTAGTCGGCGCCTTCGAGCGCCCTGCGGCGATCGGTGGTGGCGACCACTTCGGGCTGGGCGCCGGCTTCGCGGGCGGTTGCGCGCGCGATTGCCTCCGCCGTTTCGAGACGTTCGGTGTCGATGTCGTGCAGGACAACCCGAACCGAGCCGAGCTCCGGGAAGGACAAGATGTCTCCGAGCAGCTCGCGGGTGAATTCGACGCTGCCGGCTCCGACGATGACGATCGTGGGCTTCATGCCTGATTCCTCACGGATTCCAGCACCGCGGGAGTCAGTGCTTCACCGCGCTTCTCGTCGCTATAGACCATCAGCGTCGAGCCGACGAGTGCCAGCACGATGCCGACCGCGCCATAGGGGGTGGGCAACGTCTGGTAAGCGACCAGTGAGATGACGATGGTGAGCGCCGGGGCCAGCGCGTTGGTGGTGGGTGCCACGATGGTCGCCTTCCCACGGCTCAGCGCCATCACCAGAAACAGCGCACCGACGGCGTTGAGGAGCTGCGTGCCCGCTGTGAGTGCCGGTGCCTGCCAAGGGAAGTCGGTTGGGATGCCGCCGAGAGAAATCAGCGCCACGGGAACCAGGAGCAGTCCGCTGATCGCCATCCAGCCGAAGGTGGTGGCCTCGTTGACGCCGATCGTCGCGGTCTTGCGCATGAAGTACGCCTGCACTCCCCAGGCCACACAGATCAGGATCGCCAGCGGCAGCCACGGTCCCGACGAGCCGTCGGAGGCCGCGCTGGTGATGCTGAACAGCACGATGGCGGCGAGCGCGGCAACCAGCCCCACGGCCGCCAGACCGCTGATGCGCTCGCGCAGCAGGACCATGGCCATCACTACCGTGATCGCCGGTGAGATCGAGACGATCGGGAAGATGAGGTAAGCCGGGCCCATGGTCAACGCCTGAAAAAGCAAGAGTTGGCCACCGGCGCCGGTCAGTCCGATGAGTAGGCCGTAGATGGTGGCTTGTGGCCGCCGGTCGAAGCGTTGGCCGCGGAGCGCGAAGACCGCCGGAATGATCATCGTCAGCGCCCAGATGCTGTAGATCATCTCGTCGGGGTAGCCGTACTTCGTCGCGGGGAGCGCGGAGAACGCTCCCCATACGCCCCAGAACAGGACGAGCAGCGTGGCGTAGAAGATCCAGCTTCGAGTGTGTCCAGGAGCAGTCGGCTCGTCGGTCATGATGACGTCACTTCTTTCGGATCATGGTCGGTCGTGGCGAGTTGGTTCAGGGAACTGCGGGTCAGCGGATGGCCGCTGTGTTTGGCGGCGTAGAGGGCGGCGCCCACTGCGGGATCGAGCAATGGGGTGTGCAGGTCGTACTTGGCCGGCAGTCGTTGCAGGGCAGCGCGAAACAGCGCCAGGAAGCCCTCGTCGGAGAACATTCCGCCCGAATAGGACACCGGCACTGGTTCCTCGTTGCCGAAACCGATTAGCACACGGGTGGTTTCGATCAGAGTCGCGAGTTCATCGGCACCAGCAACCAGGATGCCTGCGGATTCCGCGTCTTCCTGGCGGCCGGCCTCGCAGACCGTGGTCGCCAGGGCGGCGATGGAGCCGCGGTTCCCTCCCCACTTCTCGATGACCAGGCTGACGACGTCGAGGTCGCTGGAGATCTGCAGGCGCTCCTTCATCAGTTCGTAGAGCGGTCCGCGGGCCAGCCTGCCATCGCTCATCCGGCTGAACGCGTTCAGGCCTTGCGCAGCAACCCAATACGCCGAGCCCTCATCGCCGAACAGTTCGCCCCAGCCGCCGACACGGCGTCCCGTGCCTTGTCGTTCTCCGTAGGTCATCGACCCGGTGCCGCTGATGACGTTGATGCCGTCTTCACCGGCCAGCGACCCCGCCCACCCACAGACCATGTCGTTGTCGCAGCTGTAGCGGTCGTGGCCGAGGACCCGGCCTGGGACGGCATCGAGTTGCTCGATGTCGGCGCTGGCCTCGCCGTAGCCGGGAATCCCGAAGAAGGCCGCGTCGATGTCGGAGGTCTCGGTGCCCGTCTGCCCACAGATGTCGGCGACACCTTGGGCCAGAACGCGTTCGACGACGTCGAAGCCGTCATGTGCGGGCGAAGCTGGGTGGGCAGGTGTGTTGAAGTAGTAGGAGGTAGGGGCGGTGGCGCGGGCCAGGACGTGGCCGGTGGCGTCGATGAGCGCGAACGCGGTCTTCGATCCTCCGCCGTCAACTCCGAGATAGCGAGCCATTGTGCGTCACCTCGCAATCGGATAGATGGTCACGCCCCGCACGACACGACTGACTTCGCCTGCGGGGAACGGATTGTCGGGGGTCTTGCCGTACTCCAGTGCGGTGAACAGCGCGAGATACTGTGCGAACACCAGGTAGACCAGGGCAACCGACGAGTCGTTGAGACCGTCGAGGCCGGGCAGAACGACGGCTTCTCCGAGCGCCGACGGGATCGGTTCGACGCTGATCACCATGACGCTGTCCGGACCGAGTTGTGAGCGGATCTCGGCGATGATGTCGAGGTCATAGCGACGCGTGTAGGGATCCGTCGACACGTACACCACGACCAGCGTGTCCCCGTCGAGTACCGACTTGGGTCCATGCCGGAATCCAAGGGGCGAGTCGAAATACGTCACCACTTCGCCGGCGGTCAATTCCAGTAGCTTGAGCGCCGATTCACGCGCAAGCCCCTCCAACGGTCCACTGCCGAGGTAGACGAACCGTTGCTTCTTCGACTTCGCAAGAGCCCGGATGTCGGGTTGGAGATCTACGACGTGCTCAGCGGCCTGGGCAAGGGCCTCGGCATCGATGTGCTCGGCAGGACCCAGCATCAGCAAGCAGGACAACAGCATCGAGGTGAGGCTGGAGGTCATCGCGAAGCCGGTGTCGTTGGTGCGTTCCGGCATGAAGACGACGACCGAGTTCGGGCGGCCGCTGTGCGCGCGGCCCAGTTCACCGCCGCGATCACAGGTGAGGATGAGATGCCAGACGTCGTCCACGAGTTCGTCGGCCAGTTCAGTGGTCGCCAGGCTCTCGGGGCTGTTACCCGACCGGCCGAACGACACCAGCAGCGTCGGAGTGTGGCGCTCCAGGTAGTCGAGGGGACTGGCGACGATGTCGGTGGTTGCAACGGCTTCGACGCGGCGGTTGAGGTGGCGTCTGAGCGCGGGGGCGGCGATCTCCCCGGCGAACGCCGAACTACCCGCCCCGGTCAGGATGACCCGAAGGTCGCGGCGGCCGACGATGTCGCGCAGGAACCCGGTGGTATGGGCATCGGTGCGGCCTGCCACTTCCCGCCATGCGTCGGGTTGTTGCCCGATCTCGAGAATGGTTGCGCCACCGTCCTCTTGGGCGGGGATGGAAATGTTAGTCATCGACCTCTCCACTAGTGCTGCATGCGCGGGCGTAGGGGCGCAGGGCGTCGCGTACTCGGTCGATGACCAGCGCCTGCGCGGCGGATTCGACCAGGCCGGTGCGTATCCGGTCGTACTGGACGGGCAGAAACTGGCTGATCAGCGGCAACGGTATGCCCGTGCGGTCGAGGTTGGCCAGCAGGGTCTGCCGCGCAGCGTCGATCTGGTCGTCGGCCCAGTAGTAGCGGAGCCGGTCGCTGTAGCTGTAGCGGCGTGCGGTGCGCTGGGCGAGCGGATCGCCCCGGTAGTAGCCCTGCCAGTGGGTGGGATCAGCCAGCATGCGGCGCTCGATGAGCTCGATCAGGTTCGACCGCGACGGCCGCGAGATGAGCTCTGACTCGATCCGGGCGAGCGCGAACAGCGCCTCCCTCATAGCGAAAGTCAGTGCGGGACCGACCTTCAGGATGGCCCAGTGGTCTTCCACGAGCTCTCGCAGTTGCGTAGGCCGCTGGTAGTCGGTGGAGTGTGCTTCGAACACCAGGTTGTCGTCGGTGTCGAGGACGTGGCGCAGCTCGGCGGTGGCGCCGCGCTGATAGTCGATGACGTTCAGGTGATCGAACTCGACGCCGGGTTGCACCACCAGCGCGACGACCCGAGGCCACACGTAGTCCAGGGCGAGCTCGGCTAAGGCCGCACGGTGGGCGCCGATGGTTCGCCTGGCCCGGTCGGCTGACGTCGGGGTGAGGTGGCTCAGCGTTTCGTGCGCTCCCCCGGGGACGGGCACCTCGGTGCCGATGACGTAGACCGGCCCATCGATGTCGAGGCGGCGCGCTGCTTCTTCGGCGACCTGCAACAGCCGGGCGGTGCGGCTCGCCACGACCTCGTCGGGAAGGACGGCCGGATCGTCGGCGCACGACATGCTGCAGTCCAGGTGGATCTTGGTGTATCCGGCCTCGACATAGCCGGCGACCAGCACCTCGGCGTTGGCCATTGCCGCGCTGGCGGATTGGCGCTGCCAGCGGTTGGGGCCGAGGTGGTCGCCGCCGAGGACGACGCGCTCGCGCGCGAATCCCGACTCATCGGCGATTCCGAAGACCAAGTCGCGGAACTCTGCCGGTCGTAAACCGGTGTAGCCGCCGAACTGGTCGACCTGGTTGGAGGTGGCTTCGATCAGCACGTAGCTGCCGTCGGCGGCGGCCTGTGCGATGGCTGCTTGCACGACGGTCGGATGCGCTGAGCACACGGAGTAGATACCGACGGGTTCGCCGGCCTTGTGCCGGCCAATCGTCTCGGTGAGGGGATTGACGTAGGTCTGGGCGGTCCGGCTCATCGCGCTGCCCGCTCGGGCAACGGCGCCGCAACTGCCCGGCACAACTCGAGGTCGAGGTGCGCGTCGCGGGTGGTCATCGCATGTGAGTTGCCCACCGCCACGGCCAGGCCGTCCACGCCAGTCTCTTCGGCGCAGGCCTCCGCTTCGTCCGGATCGGTGCGGGCGCCCAGCGCGTGAGCATCTTTCTTCTGGCCGGCCTTCCCGCCGATCTCGCCGAGCTCGGCTTCCACCCACAGACCAGCCGCGTGGGCGCGCTTGGCGAACGTGCGGGTTCGGTCGACGTTGTCCCGATAGGGCAAGTGTGCGGAGCCAACCATGATCGAAGTGGCCCCGAGGCCACCGTGGAAGCGGACCGTGTTCTCGCTGATCTGCAACACTGCCGCGACCCCGGCAAGCTCCACGCCGTCGGCAACGCCTTCGGCGTGCTCGATGGTGATCACGTTGAACGCGAGGACGGCGCTACCCGCCGATGCCGCCGGCGCGACCAGGTCGCCGGTGGTGGCCAAGCTCACGGTGCCACCCACTGGCGCTGGGGTCCGAACGTCTGGAGCATGGGTCGATCATGGGAAGATCGCTCAAAGCGCGCAATGCGAATCGGCGAAGCGATCAGGAAAACTGATTGTTTCCATCGTCGTAGCAAGGAGTCGTCAGCGATGTCGATCAAGCGCACCGACCGCATGCGCGAGGTGCTCTCCCTCCTGCGGGACCGCGGAGAAGTGGCTTCCCAGGCGCTCCGCACGGAACTGCGCGTCTCGGCTGCGACGCTGCGGCGCGACCTCAGCGAGCTGGAAGATCAAGGCCTGCTGGTGCGAACCCATGGCGGCGCCCGGGCGCTGGACCCGAGTGGCAGCGAAATCCCGGTGCGTCTACGCGATCACCGGATGATCGCCATCAAACGCCGGATCGCCCAGCACGCAGCTGCGCTGGTGCCCGCAGGCCCCCAGGCCGTCGCGCTGACGGGCGGTGTCACCACCGGCGAGGTGGCCAGATCGCTGAAGGGCAGGCCCACGATGACGATCGTGACGAACTCGCTCACGATCGCGGCCGACTGCGCCGTCGACGCTCACATGAAGGTGATCGTGACAGGCGGTTTGGTCAGGGCGAATTCCCTTGAGGCCGTGGGCCCGATGTCCGAGCACGCGTTTCAAGTCATCACGGTAGGCACCGCCATTCTCGGTGCCGACGGAATGTCCGCCGAGATCGGGGCGACGACTTTCGACGAGGCCGAGGCGCGTACGGCGATCGCCATGGCCGCCAACGCCCAACGAGTCGTCGTCGCCGTCGATGGTTCCAAGATCGGCAAGGTCACCTTCGCGAAGATGGTCGCTCTGAGCGAGATCGATCATCTGGTGACCGACTCCACCGCCGATCCCCGACAGCTGGAACGGATCGCGGCAGGCGGCGTCAATGTCCACGTGGTCGAGGTTGGGTGGGCGGAGCAGGGTGGGATCAGACTTGACGACACTTGAGGCTTACGCCGGTTGAGCCTTACGGCTTGATCAGGCCCGAATCGCGAATCTGCTCGGCGAGCGGTTCCAGCACGGCCACGTCGTACGGCGGTGGCAGGTAGATGATCGCCAGATCAAGGCCTTCCTTGCCGAGCGCTGCGGCCTCATCGACCACCTTGGCGTAATCGCGGTCCGCGCCGAGACGCACGTGCGAGGAAAGGGTGATCTCCTTGGGGTCGCGGCCGATGTCCGCGCAGCGGGCGGCCAGCACGTCGCGCTTGTGCGCGAACTCCTCCGGCGTGCCGCCGACGAAGTTCCAGTGGTCGGCGTACTTGGCGGTCAGCGGCAGGGTGCGCTTCTCGCCGCTGCCGCCGATGCAGATCGGCGGGTGCGGCTGCTGGGGCCCCTTCGGCTCGTTGCGCGCATCCTTGAGCTGGTAGTACTTGCCGTCGAAGGTCGTGGTCTCGTTGGTGAGCAGGCTGGTCAGTACCTGGCAGGCCTCCTCGAAGCGGTCGAATCGCTCCTTGATGGTGCCGAGCTCGATGCCGTAGGCGCCGGATTCCTCCTCGTTCCAGCCCGCGCCGATGCCGAGTTCGAGCCGGCCGTGGGAGATGACGTCGAGTGCTGCGGCCATGTTGGCCAGCACGGCCGGGTGACGGTAGTGGATGCCGGTGACCAGCACGCCGACGCGCAAGCGCTTGGTGGCCTGCGCCAGCGCGGTCAGGGTGATCCAACCCTCCAGGCAGGGGCCGGAGGAATCGGAGACGATCGGATAGAAGTGGTCGAACGTCCAGCCGGACTCGAAGACGTCGATGTCGTCGGCGGTCTGCCAGATCGGCAGTATCTCGTCCCAGGTGGTGTTCTGCGGGGATGTTTTGAAGGCGAATCGCACTGGACCGAGCCTAGACCTGGAAGCTGAATGGTGCCGATGAGTTTTCTGCGTGGTTCGGGTCGGTATGGACATGATCGATATGAGCCTGGCCTGTGCCAGTACCGCGAGAGTGATCGATGGCGTGCGTGACGACCAGCTCGAGGGGCGAACGCCGTGCGAAAAGTTGTCGCTGCGCGAACTCGTCGCCCACGTCGGTTCGCTCGGGGTGGCGTTCGCCGCTGCCGCCCGCAAGGACTTGGGTGAACTGACTGACACTCCACCCGGGGACGGTGGCTACAAACTTGACGCCGACTGGCGGGCGCGGTACCCGGTCACGCTGGCTGGCCTTGCCGACGCGTGGCGGGAGGTGGCCGCATGGGACGGCATGACCCGCGTCGGTGGCGTCGACCTGCCGGGCGAGGTGGCCGGATCGGTGGCGCTCGCGGAGGTGGTGATTCACGGCTGGGACGTTGCGCGGTCCAGCGGGCAGCGCTATGAGGTCGACGACGATGTGGCAGACGCGGTGCTGGCGTACCTCGCGTCGTTCGCGGCCGACGGTCCGGTGGAGGGCGTGTTCGGTCCCGCAGTCGAGATCTCCGACGAGGCACCGGCTTTCGACCGTGCGATCGCCCTCAGCGGACGTCACCCTGGCTGGCGCGTCTAGCACAGCACGGCGGTGCCCATCAGCGTCACCGTGACACCGACCAACCATGCGCCAACCATCACCGTGACGCCGAGCGCGACCGATCCGTCCGATGGGTCGATCACCTACACGGTCGCCACAGACGCGCACGGGTTGAGTACGGGCGGGTCGACCGCGCCAGATCCGATTCGATCACCTTACCGTCGGCGACGGCCGCGGGGGCAGTGCCAGCGAGACGGAGACGGTGTCCATCGCGCCGGTAAACACGAACCCCACGATCTCGGTGCCGCCGGGCGTGACTGATCCGTCCGACGGGTCGATCGCCTACACGGTCACCACGGACGATCTGGACGGCGACACGCGCACGATCACCGTCACGACGCCGGCGCACGGTGTGCTCGTCAACAACGGCGACAACACCTACCCCTACACCAGGTCGACGCTGGATGCCGACTCGTTCACCGTCACGCCCGGCAGGCGCAACACCACGAACGGGTCGATCAAGTACACCGTGACCACCACCGATCCCGACGGCGACCCGGTGACCTACCAACTCCACCGCCTGCAGAGGCAGGGCGTCGTGAGAGACGTCGTGAGAGACAAGGTCACCTTCACGCCGAACGCGGCCGCGCGTGCCGCCGCCGTGGCTCCCGGCGCCGGGTTCTTCGACCAGACCGTGACGCTAAGGATCGCCGTCACCGACGAAATCTCGGTACTCGACACCGGTATCTCGCTGACCATCTACCCACCGACCATCCTGTGGCCCCGGCACACTGGAAGGCATGGACCCCGTCGCCGCGCTGCGCGAAATCGCCTACTACAAGGACCGTGCCCGCGAGGACTCCCGCCGCGTGATGGCCTACCGCAATGCCGCGGACACCGTCGAGAAGCTCGACGACGCCCAGCGCGAGAAGCACGGCAAGGCCAACAGCTGGCAGTCGCTACCGGGCGTCGGCCCGAAGACCGCGAAGGTCATCGCCCAGGCGTGGTCGGGGCGCGAACCCGACGCCCTGGTCGAATTGCGGGCGGCGGCAACCGATCTTGGCGGCGGTGAGATTCGCGCGGCGCTGAAGGGCGACCTGCACCTGCACTCCAACTGGTCGGACGGATCGGCCCCGATCACGGAGATGATGGCCACGGCCAAGTCGCTCGGGCACGAGTACTGCGCCCTGACCGACCACTCGCCGCGGCTGACGGTGGCCAACGGCCTGTCGCCGGAACGGCTTCGCAAACAGCTCGACGTGATCGACGAGCTGCGGGAACGGTTCGCACCGATGCGCATCCTGACCGGCATCGAGGTCGACATCCTCGACGACGGCAGCCTCGACCAGGAGCCCGAACTGCTGGAGCGCCTCGACATCGTGGTGGCCAGCGTGCACTCGAAGCTCTCGATGGACGCCGCCTCGATGACCCGCCGCATGGTGCGGGCGGCCTCCGGCGGGCAGGCCGACGTGCTCGGCCACTGCACGGGCCGGCTGGTGGAGGGCAACCGCGGGACGCGTCCGGAGTCGAAGTTCGACGCCGAGAAGGTGTTCACCGCGTGCCGCGACCACGGCACCGCGGTGGAGATCAACTCCCGGCCCGAGCGGCGCGACCCGCCGACCCGGCTGCTGACGCTGGCGCTGGAGATCGGCTGCGACTTCTCCATCGACACCGACGCGCACGCACCGGGACAACTGGACTTCCTCGGCTACGGCGCCCAACGCGCCCTCGACAACGGCGTGCCCGTCGAGCGGATCGTCAACAGCTGGCCGGTGGACAAGCTGCTGGCGTGGACCGCCGCGCGGCCCTAGCCAAGCCGCAGCGCGGGAGCCAGCGCGCGGGCCGCGGCGAGCCCTGGGGGCTGATTCGCGTCGTGCAACACCGTGAGGTGTACGTGGTCGGCACCCGCCGCGTGCAACTGACGTGCCCGTTCGGCGATGTCGTCGGGGGCGCCCCACGCGACGAGCGCATCGACGAGTCCGTCGCTCAAAGTGGTGATGTGGTCGTCGGTAAAGCCTTGTCGGCGCAGCGATTCAACGTATGCGGGCAGGCCGCGCAGGAACGTCAACGGCTGGCGCGCGGTCGCCCTTGCGGCGCCGGCGTCGCGATCCAGAACGGCGTACAGGCCCACCGACAGAATGCGGTCGGGCCCGAGACGCTCCCGCGCCGACGCCACGTAGGCGGGCGTAAGCAGTGTCGGCATGGCTCCGGCGAACCGGTCCCGCGCAAGGTCGAGCGCACGGGGCCCGAACGCGGCCAGGATGCGACGGTCTGCCGGTATCGGATCATCGGCGGCGTCGAGTTGGTCGACGTAACGGCGAAGCGCCTCAAGCGGTCGGGCGGAGTGCGCAGAGCCCAGACCGACAAGGAGCCGGCCCGGCGCGACGGCTTCGACGCCTTCGAACAGCGCAGTCACGGACGCGGCGTCGTACACGTCCGGAGGGATGATCGCCGATCCGACCACGGCTCGCTCGGTCGCCCGGATCAGATCGGCGAGTCGGTCGAGTCGGTCGAGTCGACCGCCGACGATCCACAGCGTGCTGAACCCGAGCCGTTCGACCTCGGCCGCGGATGCGAAGTCGCCGGGGTCGATGGTGATGCCGAAGGGTCCGAGACTCGGCCGGGACTCGTGTGCAGCCATGCGCCGAACGGTATGACCTCAATCATTGTTGAGGTCAAGTGGCGCTAGTCGGGCAGCATCGGCATCTCCAGGCCGGGATCGCGGCCAAGCAGAACGCCGCGCATGACCGAGCCGTTGCCGAAGCGCTGCCGCACCTGGTCCATGGCCGCGTCCAGCGCCAGCACGTCGGCGACGGAGCCGCCCTGCCGGCGACATTCACGAGAAGTGTCGAACGGCAGCTCCAACTGCTGAGCGCCGTCCCGGTCGATGTTCGACACCGCGAACCCAACCAGTGTCAGGCCACGCTCTGCGATCAGCGGACCCGCCGCCGCGACCAGGTCCCGCGCCGCGACCAGGACGGCCTCCGTCGACGCCGTCGCGCGCGGCATGGTGTGCGAGCGCGTCGCCCGGCCGAAGTCGTCGAATCGCAGACGCAGCACCACGGTCCTGCCGGTGCGGCCCGCCTTGCGCATCCGGCGGGTGATGCGGTCGACGAGATTGATCACGACGGCGTCGATCTCGGTGTCGGACATGGTGTTCCCGGCGCGGCCGAGTGCCCGTTGCGCACCTACCGACCGCCGTCGCACGCCCGTGACCACCCGCCGTCGGTCGACGTTGTGCGACAGCGCAAACAGTTGATGGCCCATGCCGCCGCCGACCATGGAACCCAACATCGCCTCGCTGAGTTCGGCGACGTCGGCCACCGTGTGGATACCGTGGGCGTGCAACTTCTCGGCGGTCTTCGCGCCGACGCCCCACAACCGGCGCACCGGCAGTGGATGCAGAAAGGCCAACTCGCGATCGGGCGGCACCAGCAGCAGGCCGTCGGGCTTGCCTTCCTGGCTGGCCACCTTCGCCAGGAATTTGGTGCGCGCGATGCCCACGGTGATGGGCAGGCCGACGCGGTCGCGGACGTCCGACCGCAGTTTCGCCGCGATCTGCACGGGGGTGCCCGAGACCCTCGCCAGCCCGCCGACGTCGAGGAACGCCTCGTCGACCGACACCGGTTCGACTAGGGGAGTGGTGTCGCGGAACACCTCGAACACCGCATCGCTGGCCTGCGAGTACGCCGACATCCGCGGCGGCACGACGATGGCGTGCGGACACAGCTGCCGGGCCTGGCGGCCGCCCATCGCGGTGCGAACGCCGTGGGCCTTGGCCTCGTAGCTGGCTGCGAGCACGACGCCGCCGCCGACGATCACCGGTCGGCCGCGCAGCGTGGGGTCGTCGCGCTGCTCCACCGATGCGTAGAACGAGTCGAGGTCAGCGTGCAGGATCGTGGCGCGTGACACCAACATGTGTTCCCCTGAGCCGATGCCGTCTTTATGCACGCTGATCAGGTGTTCTGCGACGTCGACAGTGTCGTCGGCAGGGCGACGCCGTCGAGACGGTCCACGACTTTCCACTGCCATCCGGTGGCAGCACCTGCCGAACCAGCACACCGATCCCCGTTCCTCGCGACGTCCACCGCCTGCTTGGTGACGCTAGCGGCGCCCACCGACATTGGCCAGACCGCTGCGGATCGAACGCGTCGGTGCGCGACACATTGCCTCGGTGACAAGATCGGGTGCTGCCCGCGGGCCGTTGGCAGGCTGGGGCACCCCGCCGAGGTGGCCGAGGGCGTGCTGTTTCCGGTATTGGATCGAGCCAGCTTCATCACTGGCAGCCTGGCTGTTTGGCGGTGTCGTCAGGATGGTTTTTGGCACTTGATGTGCCCGGCAGGGGTCATCGCCGTACTCCCGATTCCTGCAGGATGAGTCGAAGCGCCCGCAGTGCATAGTGCAGCCTCGACTTCACGGTGCCTTCGGCAATGAGGAGATCGTCGGCGATCTGCGCGGTAGTCCACTCGAGGTAATACGAGCGCACGATCACGGCGCGGCGCTGCGGCGACAGCTGCGCCAGTGCATCGCCGATCAGCTGCCGGTCCAGCACGGCGTTGACCTCGTCCGAGCCGGCGCGGTCGGGGGTATCCGAGAGGTCAGGCTCGCAGCCTTCGCTACGGAACCGTAAACTGCGGCGCTCGTCGATGATCATGTTGCGGCGACCGTGAATAGCCACGCACGCTCCGACCTCTGGCTGTCGTTGAATAACTCGGGGTGCTGCCATGCCCGCAGCAGCGTCTCCTGCGCCACGTCCTCGGCATGTGCCCGATCACCAGTCAGTCGCACGGCATAGCGGCACAAGGCGGTGCCATGCTCGTCGTAGAGCGCTCGCATCGATGTGGCATCCACATCGTTCATCCGATCTCCGATACAGCAGGTGAAATATCCTCGCAGCGGCGATGTTTCACCGAGCGCCGCCGCACTGACACTTAGTGGGCCTTCAACGGGCTGCGAGTGTGCGACAGTGACCTGCAGCCTTGAGAACTCAAGTCACACGCGCCGGTTGAAGATCGAAACCGGTTCACCCTCTCGGTATACCGGAGTGTTCGCACCTTAGGCGGACCAAGTTCGATTGCGGAGTCGCATGGTGGCGAGGCTAGGCAGTCCGTCGGCAATGGCGGAGCGATAGCCCAGCGCTGCGCGTTATTTGGCTAAAGGTTCTCGTTTGGCGAATGTCGTTGTAACCGGAATTCTGCGTGAGCTGGACACCCGAACTACGGCGAATCGCATTGGAGCGAGTCTGAAGGCCCAACACAACGGGATGCGGACGTGGCCGGGATCGAAGCCGTGACAGTGGCCCGCAATGTTGATGCGACCCTGTCGCATAACGCGGATCCCTGGCCGGATAACGCGGACGCGTGGGCAGCCATGGGAATGTTACCAACCAGTAGCTTAGCGTCGCATCCATGGAGATCGAAGACCGAGGGTGGCAACGATGCACCAGGGCCCAGGAGAAGGCCTGTACGGCTTGTTAATTCGCCAGCTACAACGCTTCTCGGGATGAGTACCGCGTTCCGGGCGCGTGATTGGAGAACTCCCAATGCCCGTTGACCCGGCAGTTTACGACGCCGACCTGGCGCCGCGCGGCGGACCGAGTGCCTACTGGCGGCCGGACTTGCCGCCACAAACTGACGGCGCGCAGTCCCTGGGGTCAGCCGACGTCGTTGGGCGGCTCGCAGACCGGGGCGCATGCGACGCAGATCTGATTCTGGCCCGGGCCGGCCTGTTCCAAGGAGTCGAGCGCAGCGCGGTCACCGAATTCACGAAGCAACTGCGGTCGGTCGACTTCCCGCCCGGGCACGTGATCTTCGCCGAGGGAGAACCCGGCGACATGCTCTACATCCTCATTTCCGGAAAGGTCAAGATCGGCCGGCACTGGCACGACGGCCGGGAGAACCTGCTGAGCATCATGGGCCCGTCGGACATATTCGGTGAGCTGTCGATCTTCGACCCCGGGCCGCGGACCTCGAGCGCAACCGCGATCACCGAGGTGCGGGCGGCATTGTTGGACCGCGACGCATTGCGCTCCTGGATGGCCGACCGCCCCGAAATCGCCGAGCGACTGCTGCGGGTGCTGGCCCGCCGGCTGCGCCGCACCAACAGCAACTTGACCGACCTGATCTTCATCGACGTTTCGGGTCGGGTCGCCAAGAAGTTGCTGGGGTTGGCGCAGCGGTTCGGCACGCGGGAAGGCAGTGCGATGCGCGTCACGCATGACCTGACACAGGAGGAGTTCGCCCAGTTGGTCGGCGCCGCACGCGAGACCGTGAACAAGGCGCTGTCCGACTTTGCCCACCGTGGCTGGATCCAGATGGAAGGCAAGAGTTTGCTGATCTGCGACTCCGAACGGCTCACCATGCGGGCACGCTAAAAGCGGCCCAGAGGGGCTTGGCGCGAACTGTGCTGCGCGCAGCCCGATCGCGCTTTCGGATTCTGTGACTTCAGGGCGCAGAGTGCAGGACTTGCAGCGGTGTTTCGCCAAACATCGCCTTGTGCGCGGCGGCGAACCGGCCGAGGTGGCTGAATCCCCAGCGGTGTGCGATTGAGGCGACGGTGGCTTGAGACGGATGCCCCGTGTGCAGATCCCGGTGCGCATGGCGAAGTCTGACCGTCCGGAGATATGCCATGGGCGACATGCCCAGGTGTCGGCGGAATCCCTCCTGCAGGGCTCGCACGCTGATGTTGCACTGCACCGCCAGCGTCGCAGTGGTCAGCGGCATCTGAGGACAGGTCTCGATGATGTCCATCGCGTCGCGGACCACCGCCGGTCGGCCCGGCTCGTCGGACGCGTCGAGCGCGGCGCGGTAGGGATGGTCGGCCACGAGCAGGAAGCCGTGAATGAGGCTCTCCAGCAACGGGTCCCGGACAAGGGGATGCCGCAATAGACCGTCCGGGCGCTCGAGCTGACGACTTACCATCAGCAGTAGCCGCACCCAATCCTGCGCAGCGCTCGTTTTGAGTGGCAGTGCCGCGTCGAAGGCGATCGGAGAATCCACCCGGCGGCCGACCAGTATCTCCAGTGCTCTATCGACGGCGACTTGGTCGATCTTGACCGCGAGATGGCGGCTGCGGGCGGGCCATTGGGTGACCACTATCTCCGCGTCGGGCCGGTATACCGAGGCCAGGGTGGGAGTCGAGGTCACGTACTGCCCACGATGCCGCGCTTCCAGCCGGCCTTCGAGGGGAATACAGACGTGGTAGCTGGCACGAGCCTCATCGAAGCGCATTGCAACGTCGGTCTCATAAGTGACCTCTCCCACCGTCAGCGGACCCACGCTGGTGACCCGTTGGGTGAGGCCGAAGCTCTTCGATGGCCCGAGCAACCGGAGCCGGTGTGGGTAGTAGGCGGCCTCGCAAATTTGAATCGCCTGCTCGGGCGAACGCGTCCGGAGCCACGGATCGGGCTGTGCTTTCGAGGTGGACGCACTCGTCGCCGTCTGCATCTGCGTGTGTCTCCTCGATGGGTCGCGCCACACTTGCGTCCAATCGAGTATTGCTGGCCGGCGCGGCCGTGTCGTTCCTGCTGGCACCCATCCCCCGATTCCCGCCAACACCACTCCGGACGGAACGCCAGGCGTCGATTACGTCAGGCGGCGGCCGGTGGGATCGTTGGCGAAGAACTGGATGTGGCCGGAGTTCGGTCGGAGGTGGGTGCGCGTGCCGGGCTCGGGTGGGTTGCGCCAATGGGCGCGGGCGATGATGGGTTCGTCGGCAGTGGTGTTATGGGGGCCGGCAACCACGCGGCCGTAGATGAAGGCGTCGGAGCCGAGTTCTTCCACCATTTCGACTTCGATCTGGACGCCGAGGCCGTCGACGTCGAGGTGCTCGGGACGGATGCCGACGCCCACTTCGGCTGCGGTGTCGGCGATCTCCCGTGGGACCGGGATGATCCAATCGCCGAGGGAGACCGATCGGTTGATAATCGGCAGCGTAAAGAGGTTCATCGGGGGAGAACCCATGAAGCCGGCTACGAACGCATTGACCGGGTCGTGGTAGAGCTCGCGTGGGGCGGCGCACTGTTGCAAGACTCCATCGCGCAAAACGGCGACGCGGTCGCCCATGGTCATGGCTTCGACTTGGTCGTGGGTGACGTAGACGGTGGTAGTGCCGAGTTGGCGCTGCAGCGTGGCGATTTGGGTGCGGGTCTGTACCCGCAGTGTCGCATCGAGGTTGGACAAGGGCTCATCCATCAGGAACACCTGAGGGCGACGCACGATGGCCCGGCCCATTGCCACGCGCTGACGCTCTCCACCGGACAGGTCCTTGGGTCTGCGGTCGAGGCAGGCCTCCAGGTTGAGCAGCCGGGCGGCGTCGAGGACGCGGTCGCGGATGTCGGCCTTGGACATCCTGGCGACCTTCAGTGCGAAACCCATGTTCTGTGCCACCGTCATGTGCGGGTACAGCGCGAAGTTCTGGAACACCATGGCGACATCGCGATCCTTGGGATCGGCGCGCGTGACATCGCGCACGCCG
>JAVRPF010000742.1:0-2860 GCA_032162385.1 Mycobacterium sp. | reverse complement strand
GTTAAGGTTCTCGACAATGCCCCGGCTGAACTGGCGGCGTCGCGGCGATACGACAGACTTTACGAAGCGAGGTCGCTCATGAACCGTCCAGACATCTTCGATCGCCTGCCCACCGACCTCGTCGGCATGGGTGTCTACGGTGAGCCAATACACGTCGACGGAGCCACGGTCATTCCCGTCGCCCGGATCCGCGGCGGGGGCTCTGCCACGCCGATCGGGGTGTTCGTCGTCCGCGGCGGTGGCGTCTCGTGGACTCCCGCGGTTGACGGGAACCGAATAGCGCTGATCGGCGTGATCACGGGACTGCTGTCGGCGGTGATAGCCAGTCTGGCAGTACTACGCCGTCCGCCCTGGCCGGATATCGTTCTGCGGGACAACATTCGAAGACACCGACCTCGCCCGGCGCGGGACGCACAGCCGTGGGGGTGACCATCGATGCCGCTGACGATGGCAATCAGGAAGCGAGGTCGGCCTTTGCTGGGTCTTCCCGATGACGTGCATGCGTGCCTGTTCGACCTCGACGGAGTGCTCACCGACACCGCCAGTGTGCACCGCAAGGCGTGGAAGTCGATGTTCGACGACTATCTGCAGGCACGCGCCGAACGTGACGGCGACCAGTTTCGGCCGTTCGACATCGACAGTGACTATTCGACCTACGTCGACGGCAAGAAGCGTGAGGACGGAGTGCGGTCGTTCCTCACCAGCCGTGGCATCACGCTGCCCGATGGCGACCAGGACGACGACCCCGGCGCAGAGACGGTGAACGGACTCGGAAACCGCAAGAACGCCCTGTTTCAGGAGGTTCTGCACGGCGAGGGGGTCAAGGTCTTCGAGGGTTCCAGGACGTACCTGGAGGCGGTGCACGCCGCCGGACTCGCGGTCGCGGTGGTGTCATCGAGCGCCAACACCCGCGAAGTGCTGGAGGTCACCGGCCTCGACCGGTTCGTCGCGCAGCGCGTCGACGCGTTAACCATGCGCGACGAGCACATCCCCGGCAAGCCCGCACCCGATTCGTACCTGCGCGGTGCAGAGCTGCTGGGCGTGGCACCCGGTGCGGCGGCCGTTTTCGAGGATGCGATCGCCGGAGTACAGGCCGGGCGCGCAGGCCATTTCGGGGTGGTGATCGGCGTTGACCGGATCGGTCACGCAGAAGCGTTGCGGCGCAACGGCGCCGACGTCGTGGTCAACGACCTTGCCGAACTGCTTCCCACGCCATGATCGACGACGACGCCTACCCGGTCGAACCGTGGCACGTCCGCGAGACCGCGCTGAACCTCGATCTGCTCGCTCAATCCGAGTCGGTGTTCGCGCTGTCCAACGGGCACATCGGTCTGCGGGGCAACCTCGACGAGGGCGAGCCCCACGGACTCCCGGGCACCTATCTCAACTCGTTCTATGAAACCCGGCCGCTGCCCTATGCCGAGGCCGGCTACGGATACCCGGAGGATGGCCAGACGCTGATCGACGTCACCAACGGCAAGGTCATGCGCCTGCTGGTCGACGACGAGCCATTCGACGTGCGCTACGGCGAACTCTTCGAGCACGAGCGGGTACTCGATCTGCGTGCCGGGACGCTGGTGCGGGAGGCCCGATGGCGCTCGCCGGCGGGCAAACAGATCCGGGTGCGCTCCACCAGGCTGGTGTCACTGACGCATCGCAGCACCGTTGCCATCGAGTACGTGGTTGAAGCAGTCGACGAATTCACCCGTGTTACCGTGCAATCCGAGCTCGTCGCCAACGAGGACCAGCCGCAACCGGCGGCCGATCCCCGGGTCGCAGCGGCGCTGTGCAGGCCGTTGGAATCGGTGGCCTACGAGTCCGCCGGTCGCAGCGCCCTGCTGATTCATCGCACGCGGGGGAGCGGGCTGATGATCGCCACGGCGATGGACCACCTGGTGGAGGTGCCCGGCCGCGTCGAAGTGGCTACCGACGCCGGGGAGGACTGGGCCCGCACGACGGTGATTTGCGGTTTGCGCCCCGGTCAGCAACTGCGGATCGTGAAGTACCTCGCCTATGGCTGGTCGAGCCTAAGGTCGCGGCCGGCGCTGCGCGATCAGGTGGCCGGCGGCATCGACGGTGCCCGCTACGCCGGTTGGCAGGGTCTCGTGGACGGCCAGCGCGCCTACCTCGACGAGTTCTGGGACAGCGCGGACGTCGAGGTGGAAGGTGACCCCGACTGCCAGCAGGCGGTGCGGTTCGGCCTGTTTCACGTGTTGCAGGCCAGTGCCCGCGCCGAGCGCCGCGCCATTCCCGGCAAAGGGCTGACCGGCCCGGGTTATGACGGGCACGCATTCTGGGACACCGAGGGATTCGTGTTACCGCTGCTGACCTACACCGCCCCGGAGGCGGCGGCGGACGCGCTGCGGTGGCGGGCGTCGACGCTGGACCTCGCGCGTGACCGGGCGGCCGAACTCGATCTGGCGGGCGCTGCGTTCCCGTGGCGCACCATCGACGGCCAGGAATGCTCGGCGTACTGGCCGGCGGGCACCGCGGCCTGGCACATCAACGCCGACATCGCGATGGCGCTCGAGCGTTACCGAGTGGTCACCGGCGACCACACGCTGGAAGCCGAATCCGGACTGGCCGTGTTGGTGGAGACCGCGAGGTTGTGGCATTCCCTGGGCCACCACGACCGGCACGGCGAGTGGCACCTGGACGGCGTGACCGGCCCCGACGAATACACCGCGGTGGTCCGCGACAACGTGTTCACCAACTTGATGGCCGCGCACAACCTGCGCATCGCCGCACAGGCGTGCGAGCGCCATCCCGTAGCCGCCCAGGACATGGGTGTCACCACCGAGGAGACCGCCGCCTGGCGGGATGCCGCTGCCGCCGTGCACATTCCATACGACGGCGAACT
>JAVRPF010000741.1:0-6547 GCA_032162385.1 Mycobacterium sp. | reverse complement strand
CCGGAGTCAGCCGCACCCGGCGGCCCTCGGGCTCGATCAAGGGCACGCCGGACTCCTTGGCCAGGGCCGCGATCTGCTGGGACACCGTCGAGGTCGTCAGGTGATACGCCTCGGCGACCGCCCGCATCGATCCCATCCGGGACAGCGCGAGCAGGAGTTGCAGCCTTCGGGTGTCCACCCGGACATTGTCCGCAATCGGCGAACGCATTGCGTGCGATCGATCAATCCTGTGCGACGATGCCGGACCTGTTCAAGGCGGCCCGCGGCGTCGAGACCACCGCCACGACCCGACTGGTGCGGGAAGGCAGGCGGGTGCGGAACTCCGAGTGCGAACTGATCCAGGACGGCGTCGTCGTGGTCCGGGCAGTCCTGGTCCAGTACCTGCGCTCATCCCCGCCGCGGGGCGAGGAGTGGTCGGCCAGCATGGATTTCACCTCGCCGACCGACATCGACAGCGAGCGTTTTACGTACATGGGCAGCGACGACGGTGGTTGGTCGTATGAGATCGCCGACCATCAGAACACCTCGCGCAAGCGGTTCCTCAACCGCCCCGTCGCCGTCGTCTCCGGCACGAAGAACACACCGTTCGTCAACGCGGCGATGGCCGCCGAGGGCACCAGCCTGGTCACCAATCTCGGCTCGGCTGGGGTGGGCTACATCAACGGTGACCTGACCGTGGCACTGGCGCGGTTGCCGCTGGACGAGTGGATCGGCGTGCAGGCCGATTCACACTGGGTGGCCGACGGCGTTGGCATTGGCACGGCCACACTGTTCGATCACGCCGGACCGTTTGGTTCCGGCACCGTCACGGCCATCAGCAATTCGGCGGCGCAGATCGACTTCACCGCCGATCCGTTTCCGATGCGAGGGGCAACGCCGTGAAGGCGATCACCTTGCGCCGCTGAGTGCGGCCACCAGGTACGCCCAATTCTGGCTGGCATTCCCGCCATGATGGGTGCGGGCAGTGATGGCACCAAAGCGCCGGATCGCGATTGTGGAAGCCGGAAGCAGAGGTATTGATGAAGAACATCCGAGTGGCGATCGTCGGCGGCGGTATCGGTGGGTTGTCCGCGGCCGTTGCGCTTCACCAGATCGGGGCTGAGGTTCGGGTCTATGAACGGGCGCGTCAGTTGGGGGACGTCGGCGCAGGAGTGGCGCTCCAGCACAACAGTCAACGAGTCCTGGACGGGCTTGGCCTCGGCCAGCGCGTCAGCCGACTTGGCGTGCGGTTGCGTGGATTCTGGTTGTTCACGCCGGACGGGACCCTGGTGTCCCATGAAACCTATGACCCCGAGACCGGGACACTCGGGCTCCATCGCGCCGATCTGGTGGCGGTCCTGGCCGCCGCTCTGCCGACCGGGGTCGTGCACACCGGACATCGCTGCGTGCAATTCACTCAGCACGACGGGGCCGCGCGGGTGAGCTTCGACAACGGGGTGAGCGTCGACGCCGACGTCGTGGTTGCTGCCGACGGAATCCATTCCGGGCTGCAACGTTACGTGGTGGAGCCCGCCGACCCGGTGTTCTCCGGCATGGTGGCCTATCGCGGCCTGATCTCGGCAGCGCGGCTGCCCGACTGGCCACAGGACTTGGTGACCTGGGGCGGCGGGGGCAAACACGTGATTGCCTACCCTGTGCGTGCCGGTGAATTGATCAACTTCGTGGGGTTCGTTCCCGCCGACGAACAGATGCGCGAATCGTGGTCTGCACCGGGTGATCCGGCCGTTCTGGCCGCTGAGTTCGATGATTGGGACCCGCAGGCTCGCCACCTGCTCGCGCGCGTCGCGACCACGTTCAAGTGGGGCCTGTATGACCGGGAGCCGTTCTCACGGTGGACGAACGGTCGGCTGACCATGCTCGGCGATGCGGCTCATCCGATGTTGCCGCACATGGGCCAGGGCGCCAATCAGGCCATCGAAGACGCGTTGGCGTTGGCCATTCTGCTGCGCGGTGTCACCGCCGCCGACGCCCCAGCAGCACTGATGCGCTACCAGACACTGCGGCGCGATCACACCGCGCGAGTCCAACGGAGTGCGCGGGCGAATGGACTTGGTTTCGACACCGGGCAACCCGTGAGCCTCAACCATTCCTGGGTGCGGGACTATGACGTGGAAACGGAAGCCCTCGCCGCTTCGTGAGGGGGTTGAGCCCACGACACTGCGATCCCGAGGAGACACGCACTGTGACTGACTACGTGATCCCGCCACCGGCGGCCCCGTCGCTTCCCGTGAGCACCGGAGCCGGGCGCTTTCCCATCCGTCGGGTGTTCTGCGTCGGACGCAATTATGCGGCCCATGCTCGCGAGATGGGGAAGGATCCCGACCGCGAGCCGCCGTTCTTCTTCATGAAACCCGCCGATGCCGTCATCGACGCAACCGGCGTGATTCCGTACCCCTCGCTCACCTCGGAGTTTCATCACGAGATCGAAATGGTGGTGGCGTTGAAGGCCGGTGGCATCAACGTGCCGCCGCTCGAGGCACTGAGTCTGGTCTGTGGTTACGGCGTCGGCGTCGACCTCACCCGCCGCGACATCCAGGACGAGGCGAAGAAACTGAGCTGGCCGTGGGACTGGGCCAAGGGCTTCGACGCATCAGCGCCGTGCAGCCCCATCCATCCCGTCGAGGAGGTCGGCCACCCCGACACCGGCGAAATCTGGCTGAAGGTGAACGGTGAGCTCAAACAACGCGGCGACCTGAAGGA
Source organism: Mycobacterium sp. (assembly GCA_032162385.1). Classification (GTDB taxonomy): domain Bacteria; phylum Actinomycetota; class Actinomycetes; order Mycobacteriales; family Mycobacteriaceae; genus Mycobacterium. The sequence goes on along the minus strand of JAVRPF010000741.1, from coordinate 3,847 downwards.
CCTGATCTGGTCCGTTCCAGACATCATCAGCTACATTTCGCAAGCCGTCGCCCTCGCGCCCGGCGACCTCATCTACAGCGGAACGCCCGCCGGCGTAGGGCCGATGCAGCCTGGCGACGTCGTCAGCGGCGGCGTCGAGGGTGTCGCTGAGTTCACGTTTGCCGTCGGTCCGCGTCCGGTCTGACGGTCCAACGTGCCGGTCATCGTCAGACCTTGCGGTTCTCCGATTTGAGCATCCAGGCAGCCTTCTCCAGGACGTCGATGATGTTGTGCAGCAGGTCGGCGCTGGATGGGTCGGCGGCGTCGACATCGTCGTGAACGGTGCGGATGGTGTCGACTGCGGCATAGATCCTGGTGGTGATGAGGTCGACTACGTCGGTGGTGTTGAGCTCAGCCGGTGGGAAGGCGGGCAGTGTGGTGGACGCCGTGACCGTGTCGGATCGGCCATCGGGAATCGCGTTGAGGGCACGCATGCGTTCGGCAATCGTGTCACTGGCTTCGCGTGCGGCGTCGACGATTTCGTCGAGCTGCAGGTGCAGATCGCGGAAGTTGGTGCCCACGAGATTCCAGTGTGCTTGTTTGCCCTGTAGATGCAGTTCAATGAGATCGACGAGCACCTTCTGCAGGTTCTGTGGCAGTTTGGGTGGGGCATCGAACTCCCGCACCTGATCGTCGAATAGTCGGTGTGACGTGATCATTGGGTTCCTTCCTTAGGACGGCCGTGGCCGATGATGCGTTGTCGGATAACGGTTCCCGATGCTTGATGACACTCAGGCCAGCGAGCCTGGTTGAGCGCTAGCGGTGTCCGCCGCCGCCGCCGTGAAAGCCGCCGCCGCCGCCGCCGTGAAAGCCGCCGCCGCCGTAGCCGCCGTAGCCGCCGTAGCCGCCGTAATTGCCGAGCAGAAATCCTTCGCCGCCGTAGGGGTCGTAACCAACCGGAGGAGGAGAGTCGTTGAGCTGCACATTGCCCGGCGACTGGCATTCGGTTCCCGAACTGGTATCGCTGCAGGACTGCGCGATAGCGGGGCCGGGAGCGGCCGCAGCGATCGGCGCCGCGGCGATCGCCGCCGCGGCAGCTCCTGCCGCAAACAGCGGTGCGATGTAGCTCAGCTTGATATGCATGGTGATTACCCCTTCGTTGGTGGCGGCCCAAATCCCGGGCTCCTTCCAGGTTTGCCTTCAGCCGAGCCGATGTCGTCCCTGCTGCCAGCACCTTTGTGTTACCTACCAACGGGAGTCCTGTAGTACCGGCCAGCAGCAGCGCCACTACCCGCGCCCGGTTGGGGACTCCGCGGGCTGACGCCAACCGGCGCGTCGCAGCCAAAGGGCGTCGAGACCGAACTTGCCCGAGCCCTGTGCCGCGATCACGAGGCAGAAGGCCGCCAGCGTCAACACGTACTCGAACTCGTTGTCGCGCAGGGAGAATCCGCCACCTTCGTGTGCGGTGAATATGTCCCCAATCATTGTGGAGCACAACAGCAATGCGGCAACGGGAGTCATTAGTCCGAGGATCAGCGCGGAGCCTCCGATCAGTTCGAGATGGGTTGTGAAATACGCGCATACTGTAGGCGCTGGAACACTCCACGATTCGAATCGAGCTGCCGTTGAGTCGATTCCGCTCGAGTGTTTCGCCCAACCGTGTGCGATGAAGACGATGCCCAGCGTTACTCGACCAAAGAGGAGGGTGATGTCGCGGACGGTTCGAATGGTGGTCTCCATGCCGTTCATGATCACGGCCACACGTGTGGGTGTGATCGATCTCATGTCAACCTCATGGGGGTGGCTGGGACGTTTTGGGGTGGCGTAGTTGGGTGACCCCGATCATCGTTCGCACTTCCTGAACGGTATGTGCAGATAAATCACGTGGACGTGAACGGTTGTGCTGCCGTTCAATGCAGTCGTGACCACGAACCACGTACGCACCGGAGTCCTGATGGCGACCGGGTCGATGGTGTGCGTGCAGATCGGCCTGGCCCTGGCGATCGGGCTGATGGACAGGATCGGCTCCGAGGGCGCAGCGTGGTTGCGTCTGGCGTGGGCCGGCCTGATCCTGCTGGCCGCCGTGCGGCCGCGGCGGGCCGCGTTCACCCGCTCCACGTTCATGGCGTGCGTCGCGCTGGGCGTCGTCACGGCCAGCGTCACGCTGCTGTTCATGGCCGCGCTCGACCGCATTCCGCTTGGCACCGCCAGCGCCCTGGAGTTCCTCGGCCCGCTCGGCGTTGCCGTGGCGCAGGGCCGCGGCCGTCGCCGGATCCTGTGGCCGGGGCTGGCCGCCGTCGGCGTGGTGTTGTTGACCAACCCGTGGGCGGGCACCGTCGATCCGGTCGGAGTGCTCTACGCGCTGGCCGCGGCGGTGTGCTGGGGTGTGTACATCCTGCTCACCCAGCGCGTCGGCGACGGGGTGGACGGGATCAACGGACTGGCGGTGTCCATGCCGGTCGCCGGGGTGGTGGCCACCCTCGTGGTCGGCCCGTCGGTGCTCGCGAAGATGACGCCCGAGATCCTGCTCATCGGCATCGGGCTGGCCGTGCTGCTGCCGGTGGTGCCCTTCGCACTGGAAATGATGTCGCTCCGCAAACTCACCACTGCGACGTTCGGCACCTTGATGAGCCTGGAGCCGGCGTTCGCGCTCGTGGTCGGACTGATCGTGCTCGACCAGGTGCCGAGCACCTGGGCGGTGCTGGGCATCTGCCTGGTGGTCGCGGCAGGAGTGGGGGCGGCCCGCAGTGGTGCCCGGTCGACGCCGGTGCCCGCCGAAGTCGGCTAGCGGCCGCCGGAGTGCGCCCGGGCTACGCTCGAAACATGGCATCTGGATTCTCGGGCACGGCTTTCGTGCGGGTGGTCAACGGTCTTGCGAACCGGTTGATGGACGCACCCGTGCTGGGCAACCTCGTGCGGCGCGGGCTGGTGAAGATCCGCTACGTCGGCCGCCGGTCGGGGAAGGCCTTCGAGATCCCGGTCGGCTATCGGCGCTCCGGCGACACGATCACGATCGGTGTGCAGATGGCCGACGGCAAGTCCTGGTGGCGCAACTTCCTCGGCGAGGGCGGCCAGATCACCTTCCTCGGCCTCGACGGCCGGGACCGCACGGGTCACGCGGTGGCGACCCGCGACGAGCGGGGCCGCGTCTCGGTGACGGCAACCCTGGACGGGGCGTAGCGGGTCAGCCGACGATTCGCTTGCGGCGGTAGAGCGTTCCGACGGCCAGCAGCAGGAGGCTGATCGCCAGGATCGCCGTCGCCAACACGTTGATCTGCGGCGGTACGGCAGCCTTCACCGCGGCGTTGACGTACAGCGGATACGTCACCGTGGAGCCGCTGACGAAATAGGTGATGATGAAGTCGTCGAGCGACAACGCGAACGACAGCATCGCCGCCGCGACGATGCCGGGCACGATGAGCGGCAGCGTCACCTTGAAGAACGTCCGCGTCGGGCTCGCACCCAGATCCATCGACGCATCCTCCAGCGTCCAATCGAAGCCGCGCACGCGGGCCCGCACAGTCATCGCGATGAAGCTGATCTCGAAGGCGATGTGCGCGATGAGGATCGTGGTGTACCCACTGGCCCAACCGAAGTCGAGGAACAGCGTCAGCAGTGACGCGCCCATCACCACTTCGGGGGCGGTCAAGGGAAGGATGAGGAACGTGTCGACGGCCTTGCTGCCCCGGAAGCGTTGGCGGACCAGAGCGATGGCGACCAGCGTGCCGAGCACCACGGCGATGGCGGTGGAGACGGCCGCGATGTTGAGGCTCATCTTCAGCGCACCGGTCAGGGCCGGGTACTTGAACGGGTCGGCCCAGTTCTTCAGCGTGAAGCCCTGCCAGGTGTAGTTGAACTTGCCCTTCGG
>JAVRPF010000740.1:0-2649 GCA_032162385.1 Mycobacterium sp. | reverse complement strand
CGGTGCACGACCACGCCGACATGCACGAGGCGCTGCTGGCGCACCTGAACGTCGACGCCTGTCACGTGCTGGCCCACGACCTCGGCGACTCGGTCGGCCAGGAACTGCTGGCGCGCTATGAGGAAGGCGACCACGCGTACGGTGCACTGATCGTCGAGTCGATCACGTGGCTGAACGGCGGCCTGTTCAACGAGACCTACACGCCCCGACTGCTGCAGAAGGTGCTATCGCGAACTCCGTTGGGCGACATCACCAGTCGATTCCAGGGCAGCCCCGTGGCGCGGCGCATGATGGACCGCACCCTCGACGAGATGTTCGGGCCGAAAACGAAGCCCTCGTCGCGCATGCTCGACCAGTTCCACCAGATCCTGGACTACAACGACGGCGCGCAAGTGACCCACAAGGTCGGCAGGTTCGTCAACGACCGGTACGCCCATCGCAATCGCTGGGTACGCGCGATGCGGCAGACCGCGGTGCCGATGCGCCTGATCGATGGGCCCATCGACCCGAACTCGGGCAGGCACATGGCAGATCGGTATCGGGAGGTCATTCCCAGCCCGGACGTGGTGATGCTCGCCGACGACATCGCCCACTGGCCGCAGATCGAGGCGCCCGAAGCGGTGCTGACCCACTTCCTGGCCCATGTCGACCGCGTCATCGGAGCCTGACCGCGTCTACTCCTCGGGGGCGGGCGCGTCCTCGGATGCGGGCGCGTCCACCGGCGCGTCCGTGGGGGTGGGTGTGGACATCAGTGCCGCAGTCAACACCGGCACCGTCAACTCCCGCTGCCAGCGCCGCGCGCCCGACTCGGCCAGGAACGCGTCGACGACGGCGGCGGTATCGTCCGGATCCTCTGCGGTTTGCCAGTCCCAGCACAGCCTGCGCACGGTGTCGGGGGTCAACAGGTTCTCGGTCGGCACCGAAACCCATTGCGACAGTTCGGTAAGACCCGTTCGCGCGGCCTCCAGCCGTTCGGCCGCCTCGGGCTTGCGCCGTGCCCAGCGGGACGCCGGCGGAGGCCCGGTCTGCGGCTCGGACACCGTCGGCAGATCCTCCGTCGTGCGGGCCCTGGCGAGCGCATCGAGCCACACCTGCGCGCTGCGGCGTTGACGCGAGCCCCCGAACACCGGCAACGCGGTCAACTTCGGCGCCGTGTCCGGGTCCGTTGTCGCGGCGTTGATGATCGCGGCGTCGGGCAGGATGCGGCCTGGCGCGATGTCCCGCCGTTGCGCGATGTTGTCGCGCGTCGTCCACATCTCCCGCACGGCGGCCAGCGTCCTGGGGTTGCGCACCTTGTGGATGCCCGACGTGCGCCGCCAGCGGTCGCGCCGGGTGGACGGTGCGACGAAGGTTCGTAGGTGCTCGAACTCCTGCTCGGCCCACTCCGTCTTGTCCTGCTCGGCGAGCACGGCCGCGACCGCGGCGCGCAGTTCGAGCAGCACTTCGACGTCGAGCGCGGCGTAGTTCAGCCAGTCGGCTGGCAGCGGGCGCTTCGACCAGTCGGCCGCACCGTGGCCCTTCACCAGGTGCAACCCGAGCAGGCGCTGCACCATCGCGGCGAGGTTCACCCGGTCGAAGCCGGCCAACCGGCCCGCGAGTTCGGTGTCGTACAGCCGCGGCGGGATCATGCCGAGTTCGGCCAGGCACGGCAGGTCCTGGTCGGCGGCGTGCAGCACCCATTCGTCCTGCGCCAGCACGGCAGCCACCGGCGCCATCGTCGCCACCGGGTCCCCGCCGTGGTTGACCGGGTCGATCAGCACCGAGCCTGCACCCGCGCGGCGGATCTGCACCAGATAGGCGCGGTTGGAGTAACGGAAGCCCGACGCGCGCTCCGCGTCGATTGCGAACGGTCCGGTGCCCGACGCGAGAAGCTCTGCAGCGTCAGCGATTTCGCTCGGGTAGGCCGCGAGTGTCGGCACGCCGTCAACCGGCGCCAGCAGCGGGATGGCCTCCGGATCGACGTCGTCTTCGGCTGATGGGGCGTCCGTCATCTCACGCGCGCGTATGGGAGTGAAGGTCGGTGACCCCCGACGGGGGCAGGCCGGCGGCGTGCTCGAGCACCTCGCAGAACGCCTGCACGTGCGGGCCCAGTTCCAGGGTGGTCGCGGTCCACGATGCGCGCAGTTCGAGCTGGTGGGCGCGGGGCGGACCGGAGATGTCGCCGTAGCGCACCGAGGTGGTCGCGGTGACGGTGCCGCCGAGCGCGGTGACGAGCTGTTCGTGCGTCTCCAGCGCGTCGACCAGCCAGCTCCACGCCACTTCGGGCAGCAGCGGGTCGACGGCCTCGCTGGAGTCCAGGTCGGCCTGGATGTAGGCCACCAACCGCATGGTGCCGTCCCACGCCTCGGCGCCCTCGGGGTCGTGCAGCAGGATCAGCCTGCCGAACGCGTCGCCCTCGGATCGCTCGGGCACGATCGCCGTCTCGGGGTGGCGGACCTCGGCGCCCAGCGCGTAGCTGAACGGTGCCAGCCGCTGGGGCGGGCGGATCGGTCCGAGCTCGATCTCCGGCCGCACGGTGGTGGCGTTCATCGCCGCCACCGCTTCGCGGAATTGAGCCGGCTCGGCGGAGGTCACGGCGTTTGACGCTAGCGGATCGGGGCAGGTCGCGGTGCAGGCGCGCCGAAGTGTTATCACATGGCAGCATGGTCG
>JAVRPF010000739.1:0-10149 GCA_032162385.1 Mycobacterium sp. | reverse complement strand
TCTCGGGCAACAAAAAACCCCCGTCAGCGTCAGCTGCACGAGGGTTGCGCGTCGATGCTCGTAGGCTCAGGCCTGGTTACGCACCAACGCGCTTACCAATTACTACGAGCGATGCGAACGTCTGCATAGCAGTCGACGGTAGCCTCCGCACAGGTCAAAGGTCAAATTCCGGAGGTCAGGAGCGCGGCGACCCTGGAAGGAATTTCGGCCGGTGCAAGGATGGTCGTCGTGAGTTCGCCGTCCGCCTCGGGTGCCAGCGCACCCGTCATCGTCAAGATCTCGCCGATGGCCCATCTCGCGGTCGGGTTCTTCACCCTCGGCCTGCTGGCCCTGGTACTCGCCCAGCCGATCTGGTTCGCCCCGCTTCTGGTCCTGCCGGTGCTCGCGTCCGCGGCCATCTTCCGCTACCGGACGGTTGCCGACCGGGACACCGTCACCGCGCGCACGATGCTGAGCAGCCGGACGGTGCCATGGTCCGACGTCGATGGCCTTCGGTTCGACAGGAGCTCTTGGGCTCTCGCCCACCGCAAGGACGGCTCCGAGTTCCGGCTTCCCGCGGTGACCTTCGCGACCCTGCCGCAACTGACCGCGGCCACCGACGGCCGCGTGCCCAACCCGTACGCCTAGGCCAACGGGTTGGCGCCGTTGAGGAACACCCAGACCGCGATTCCCGCGCCGATGCCCACCAACAACGCGATGAACGAGCCGATGAACGGGCGACGCGCCCATCCGCGACCGGCGTCGAAGCCGTAGCGCCCCGGGCCGGTCAGCGTGAGCGAGGCCGCCAACACGATCAGCGTCACCTGATACTCGTGCCCATCGGGCAGGAAGAACGGGAAGTAGCCGGAATCCGGCTGCGCGGCCACCGCCGCCAGCAGCCCGTTGATCAGGTAGGCCAATGCGGCTGCAGCGGCCAGCGGCGTGAACAGTCCGAGAACCAGCAGGGCTCCGGCACCGATCTGCGCCCCGGCACCGACGTAGGTGAGGATGTTCGCGTGCTGGTACCCGAGGTCGGCCAGTGACTGCTCGAAGCCGCCAGGGCCAGACCCGCCCCACCAGCCGAACGCCTTCTGCAGGCCGTGCGCGATCAGCAGCGCGCCCAGGCCGACGCGCAGCAGCATCAGCCCAAGATCCTGGGTGCCGCGCCGGCCCGCGTGACGCGCGTGGTCGCGGGTGGCGCCGTCCGGTTCGATTTCGGTCGGCTCGACCGACGACGCGGCGTGCCGACCGCCGGGCTGAACGTAGGGCAATGGTTCCGGCTCACCGAGCAGCCCGTAGGTGCCGTGATCGAGGTTGGGGGTGCCGGTGTCGTAGCGTGGAATCGCGGTGGTCTCGAAGTCACCGCCGTAGGTCGAGGATGGCAGGTCGTCTTCGGGGTCGACCAGGCGCGCTGACGCAGGTCGCGCAGCATTGTCTTCGGGCCGTTGCCACGGGCGCGGGTCGTGAGAGGTACTGGTCACACTTCCAGCGTAAGTGCTAGTGATCCGCTAGTCGCGCATTGGCGCGGCGCTTTCGCGCACCCATTTGCACAGCGACATGCGACGACCGGCGTGGCGCGCATCGCCCGACCATCCGTAACCTGGCGTGCATGACACAGCGCCGGCCGTTGCGAGGAGTGTTGGCCCTGCTGTGTGCCGCACTGTTGGTGGGATCGGGTTGCGCCCGATTCAACGAGGCGCAATCGGAACCGTTCACCACCGAACCGCAGATGCAGCCCGGCGAGAGCTCGACACCACCGCCCCCGCCGCCGTTGCCGCCGAAGCCCTTTCCCAAGGACTGCCCCGCGCCGGGCGTGATGCAGGGCTGCCTGGAGAGCACCAGTGGGCTGGTGATGGGCCCGGATAGCCAGTCCGCCCTGGTGGCCGAGCGGCAGACGGGCGCCGTCAAGAACGTCTCGGTGAGCGCCGAGCCCAAGGTCAAGGTGGTGATCCCGGTCGATCCGTCGGGTGACGGCGGCCTGCTGGACATCGTGCTGTCGCCGACGTATTCGCAGGACCGGCTGATGTACGCCTACGTCAGCACGCCGAGCGACAATCGGGTGATCCGGATCGCCGACGGCGACGTGCCCAAGCCGATCCTCACCGGCATCCCCAAGGGGGCGACCGGCAATGCGGGCGCACTGATCTTCACCAGCCCCACCACCCTGACGGTGCAGACCGGTGACGCGGGCAACCCCGCCCTGGCGGCCGACCCGGCGTCGCTGGCGGGCAAGCTGCTGCGCATCGAACAGCCCACGACGGTCAATCAGGCGCCGCAGACCACCGCACTGAGTGGCCTGGGGGCCGGCGGCGGACTGTGCATCGACTCCTCCGACGGGTCGCTCTACGTCACCGACCGGACGCCTACCGCCGACCGGCTGCAGCGGATCACCAAGGACTCCAAGGTCTCGACGGTGTGGACCTGGCCGGACCGTCCCGGCGTGGCGGGCTGCGCGGCATCCGACGGCACCGTCCTGGTCAACCTGGTCAACACCAAGCAGACCGTCGCTGTCCGGTTGGCCCCCGAAACCGGCGCGGTCACCGGCGACCCCGAGGTGATCCGCCAGGATCAGCACGGCCACGTCTGGGCACTGCAGTTGTCGCCCGACGGCAACGTGTGGGGCGCGACGGTCAACAAGACTTCAGGTGACGCCGAGAAACTCGACGACGTGGTCTTCCCGCTCTTCCCGCAGGGTGGCTTCCCGCGCAGCAGCGCCGACAACACCTGACGGGCTGCCGGCGAGCCTGTGCGCTGCGGTCAGGCGTTTGCGACGAGCCGTTCGCGCACCCCTGCCGGGGTCACCGTCCGCGCCGCGGCGGGCGGACCGGCGTCGAGATGCCGGGCCAGGACCGCTGCGGTGTGCGGCACTAGTTGAGAAGCGGCCGCGAGAAGAGGCCGCGAGTCGCGCGCCGACAGCGCCCGTGCCCACCAAGTCGCCGGTGAGGGCCAAGTCTCGCGCTAGGCCGCGCCTCAGCTACAAGCCGCCAGCACCAATTCACGCACCTGCGCGGCGTCGGCCTGACCCTTGGTGGCCTTCATGACTGCTCCGACGATCGCACCCGCGGCCTGTACCTTGCCGCCGCGGATCTTCTCGACGATGTCGGGGTTGGCGGCCAGCGCCTCGTCGACCGCGGTCTGGATCACCGAGTCGTCGCGCACCACTGCCAGACCCCTGTCGGCCATCACCTGCTCGGGTTCACCCTCACCGGCCAACACGCCATCGATCACCTGGCGGGCCAGCTTGTTCGACAACGTGCCGCCGTCGACCAGTTTCACCACCGCGGCGACCTGCGCCGGCGTGATGGCCAGCGCGTCGATCTCGATGCCTGCCTCGTTGGCCTTCTGTACCAGAAAGTTTCCCCACCAGGCGCGAGCCGACTCGCTCGGGGCACCGGCCGCGACGGTTGCGGTGACCAGATCGATGACGCCGTTGTTGACGAGATCGCGCATCACCTCATCGGAGATGCCCCAGTCGTCTTGAATGCGATTGCGCTGCAACCAGGGCAGCTCGGGAATGGTCTGCCGAAGTTCCTCGACGAGCTCGGCGCTGGGCGCCACTGGCTCGAGGTCCGGCTCGGGAAAGTACCGGTAGTCCTGCGCGGTTTCCTTGCTGCGCCCAGCCGTGGTGTAGCCGGCCTCTTGGAAGTGCCGTGTCTCCTGGACGATTCGGCCGCCCGCCTCCAGAATCGCTGCCTGGCGGCGCATCTCATAGCGCACCGCCACCTCGACGCTCTTGAGCGAGTTCACGTTCTTGGTCTCGGTGCGGGTACCGAATTCGGTTGCGCCGGTTGGCTTGAGGCTGAGGTTGGAGTCAACCCGCATCGAGCCCTGATCCATCCGGACGTCCGATACACCCAACGACCGCAACAGATCCCGCAACGCGGTCACGTACGCGCGGGCGATCTGCGGCGCCCGGTCCCCCGTGCCCTCGATGGGCTTGGTGACGATCTCGACCAGCGGCACGCCGGCCCGGTTGTAGTCAAGCAGTGACGTCGTCGCGCCTTCGATGCGGCCGGTGTCGCTGCCAAGGTGGGTCAGCTTTCCGGTGTCCTCTTCCATGTGTGCGCGCTCGATGTCCACGCGCCAGGTGGTGCCGTCGTCCAGCGGGACGTCCAGGTAGCCGTTGATGGCGATCGGTTCGTCGTACTGACTGATCTGGTAGTTCTTCGGCTGATCGGGATAGAAGTAGTTCTTCCTGGCGAATCGACCCCATGGCGCGATCTCGCAGTTGAGCGCCAGCCCGATGCGGATCGCCGACTCGACGGCGGCGGCGTTGACCACCGGCAGGGACCCGGGCAGGCCTAGGCACACCGGGCACACCTGCGTGTTGGGCTCGGCGCCGAACTTGTTGGCGCAGCCACAGAACATCTTGGTCGCGGTGGACAACTCGACGTGAACTTCCATGCCCATCACGGGCTCGTATCGCGAGATGACCTCGTCGTAGTGGAGAAGCTCGGCGGAGGCGACAGACATGCCTCGATTCTAGTGAAGCCCGCCGCCGAGACTGCTGCCAGATCGCGCGCAGAGGCGATTTCGCGATCTAACCGCAGTTTCGACGCGGTGGACCAGGCCGTCAGCCGAAGAACTCGGCGGCGTCGTCGTAGCGGCTCTGCGGCACCAGCTTGAGCTGGCGCACCGCGTCGGCCAGCGCCACCCGCCCGATGTCCTGTCCACGCAGGGACACCATCATCCCGTACTCGCCGGAGTGCGCGGCGTCGGCGGCGTTGACCCCGAACCGGGTGGCGAGCACGCGGTCGTAGGCCGTCGGAGTGCCGCCACGCTGCACGTGCCCCAGCACCGTGGTCCGCACTTCCTTCTTGATCCGCTTCTCGATCTCGATGGCCAACTGCTGCGCCACGCCGGTGAATCGCTGGTGGCCGAACTCGTCGATGCCGCCGTCGCGCAGCAGCATGGACCCCTCCGCGGGCTTCGCGCCCTCGGCGACCACGCAGATGAAGTGGGAGTCGCCACGGACGAAACGTTGCTTGACCAGTCGGCAGACCTCCTCCACGTCGAACGGCTGCTCGGGGATCAACGTCATGTGCGCGCCGGAGGCCATGCCTGCACCGAGCGCGATCCATCCGGCGTGGCGACCCATCACCTCGACGAGCATCACCCGCTGATGCGACTCCGCGGTGCTGTGCAGCCGATCGATGGCGTCGGAGGCGACCTGCAGCGCAGTGTCGTGGCCGAACGTCACGTCCGTGCAGTCGATGTCGTTGTCGATGGTCTTCGGCACACCCACCACCGGGACGTTCTCCTCCGACAGCCAGTGGGCCGCGGTCAGCGTGCCCTCACCGCCGATGGGGATCAGCACGTCGATGCCGTTGTCCTCCATCGTCTGCTTGATCTGGTCCAGGCCGGCCCGAAGCTTGTCTGGATTGACCCGCGCGGTACCGAGGATGGTGCCGCCCTTGCCGAGCAACCGATCGTTGCGGTCGTCGTTGGCGAGCTGGATGCGACGGTCCTCCAACAGGCCCCGCCAACCGTCCAGAAACCCGACGACCGTCGATCCGTATCTGACGTTGGACGTCCGCACGACCGCCCTGATGACGGCATTCAGCCCGGGACAGTCGCCGCCTCCGGTCAGGACTCCGATCCGCATCTACTTCACTGCTCCTCGCGTGCGCATGCGATCATTCTCCCCTGTCAGAGCGCCGTCGGCAGCGGACCGCGGGCGGCTTCATAGGCGGCACCCACGTGGTAGAGCCAGTCGTCTGCCAGCGCGGGCGCCATGATCTGCAGGCCGACGGGCAGGTCGTCGTCGGGTGACAGGCCCGAGGGCACCGACATCCCGCAATGTCCGGCCAGGTTCAGCGGCAACGTGCACAGGTCGAAGAGGTACATCGCCAGCGGGTCGTCGACCTTCTCCCCCAGCGCGAACGCGGTGGTGGGGGTGGCGGGCGACACCAGCACGTCGACCTTCTCATATGCGGCGGCGAGGTCGCGGGCGATCAACGTCCGCACCTTCTGCGCCTGGTTGTAGTACGCGTCGTAATAGCCGGCCGACAGCGCGTAGGTGCCAATCATGATGCGGCGCTTGACCTCCGGGCCGAAACCGGCGGCGCGGGTCAGCGCCATCACCTCTTCGGCGCTGTGCGTGCCGTCGTCGCCGATGCGCAGGCCGAAGCGCATCGCGTCGAAGCGCGCCAGGTTGCTCGACACCTCCGACGGCAGGATCAGGTAGTAGGCCGCCATCGAGTAGTCGAAGTGCGGACAGTCGACCTCGGTGACCTCCGCGCCCAACGCGGTCAGCTGATCGACGGCGGCGTTGAACGACGACAGCACGCCCGGCTGGTAGCCCTCACCGCTGCGCAACTGCTTGACCACGCCGATCCGGATGCCGTTCAGGTCACCGGCTGCTCCCGCCCTGGCGGCGCCGACGACGTCGGGCACCTCGGCGTCCACCGACGTCGAGTCACGCGGATCGTGGCCGGCGATGACCTGGTGCAACATCGCGGTGTCGAGCACCGTGCGCGCGCACGGTCCGCCCTGGTCCAGCGACGACGCACACGCAATCAGCCCGTACCGCGACACCGTGCCGTAGGTCGGCTTGACGCCGACCGTCGCGGTCAGCGCGGCAGGCTGACGGATCGACCCGCCGGTGTCCGACCCCATGGCCAACGGTGCCTGGAACGCGGCCAACGCGGCCGCACTGCCGCCGCCGGAGCCGCCAGGGACCCGGTCGACGTTCCACGGGTTGCGCGTCGGTCCGTAGGCGGAGTTCTCCGTGGAGGAGCCCATCGCGAACTCGTCCATGTTGGTCTTGCCCAGGATCGGGATGCCCGCCGCGCGCAGCCGCTCGGTGACCGTGGCGTCGTACGGGGCGCGCCAACCTTCGAGGATCTTCGACCCGCACGTGGTCGGCATGTCGGTGGCCGTGAACACGTCCTTGAGCGCCAGCGGAACGCCAGCCAGCGGGGACGACGGCGGCTCACCGGCGGCCACCGCCGCGTCGACCCGACCCGCCGCGGCCAACGCCTCGTCGGCGGCGACGTGCAGGAAGGCGTGATAGCGATCATCGGTGGCGGAGATCTGGTCCAGGTGAGCCTGGGTGACCTCGGTCGAGGACACCTCCTTGGCCGCGATCTTGGCGCCCAGCGTGGCAGCGTCCAGGCGGATCAGCTCGGTCATTCGGCTTCCCCCAGGATCCGAGGGACGGCGAACCGGCCGTCCACCGCCTTGGGCGCGGCGGCGAGCGCCTGCTCCTGCGTCAGGCAGGGCTCGACGACGTCGGGACGGGTGACGTTGAGGTCCTTCAATGGGTTGTCGGTGGCCTCGACGCCGGTCACGTCGACGGCCTGGATCTGGCTGACGTGGGCCAGGATGGCGTCCAACTGGCCGGCGAAGCCGTCGAGCTCGGCGTCGGTCAGGGCCAGGCGGGCCAGTCGCGCCAGGTGAGCGACGTCGTCCTTGGAGATCTGTGACACGACGAACAAGCCTAGTCACGGCCGCGACGCGGCCTGCGCCGGAGTGCTACCGACCGACCTCAGCGCACATTTCCCGAGTCGCCTCGCTCCCGCACTCCGTGCAACAGTGTTGCGCGTGCCTTCGTATCTGCTTCGGGTCCAGCTGGAGGACCGACCAGGCAGCCTCGGCTCGCTCGCCGTGGCGCTGGGGTCGGTGGGCGCCGACATCCTGTCCCTCGACGTGGTCGAGCGGACGGCCGGTTATGCCGTCGACGACCTGGTCGTGGACCTCCCGCCTGGCGCGATGCCAGACATGCTGATCACGGCGGCCGAGAAGCTGAACGGCGTGCACGTCGACAGCATCCGACCCCACACCGGGTTGCTCGAGGCCCATCGCGAGCTGGAGCTGATCGACCACATCGCGGCCGCCGAGCACAAGCTCGAGAAGCTGCAGGTGCTCGCCGACGAGGCGCCCAAGGTGCTGCGGGTCGGCTGGTGCACGGTGGTCCGGCTGGCCGAACCGGGACTGGAACGCGTCGTCGGCAGCGGGGGTGCCCCGGAAACGGATGCCGACACGGCGCCGTGGCTACCTCTCGACCGCGCCGAGTCGCTGGACGGCTCCGCCGACTGGATACCGCAAGTGTGGCGCGACATGGACACCACGCTGGCCGTCGCGCCGCTGGGCGATCACCGCACCGCGGTCATGCTCGGTCGCCCTGGCGGCCCGCTGTTCCGGCCGTCGGAGGTGGCCCGGCTGGGCTACCTGGCCGGCATCGTCGCGACCATCATTCGCTGACGTCGGACACTTCCGGCCCGTTCTCGAGCAGTCGCCGAAACCCGTCCTCGTCGAGCACCGGCACATCGAGCTCGATCGCCTTGTCGTACTTCGATCCCGGTGCGTCGCCCGCGACGACGTAGGCGGTCTTCTTCGACACCGACGCCGCGGCCTTGCCGCCGCGGGCCAGAATGGCCTCCTTGGCCTGGTCGCGGGAGAACCCGGTCAGTGACCCCGTCACCACAATCGACAAGCCTTCCAGCGTGCGGTCGATGCTGGCGTCGCGTTCGTCGGCCATTCGCACCCCGGCCGTGCGCCACTTGTCGACGATCGCGCGGTGCCAGTCGACGGTGAACCACTCGACGACCGCAGCGGCGATGGTGGGGCCGACGCCCTCGGCCGCGGCCAACTGCTCCTCGGAGGCGGCCTCGATGGCGTCGAGACTGCCGAATTCGGTTGCCAGCGCCCGCGCCGCGGTGGGCCCGACGTGTCGGATGGACAGCGCGACCAACACCCTCCAGAGCGCTTGCTGCTTGGCCCTGCCCAGGTTGGCCAGCAGCCGCTTGCCGTTTGCCGAGATCTCGCCGCCCTTGACGGTGAACAACTCGGTGCGCAGCAGGTCGTCCTCGGTAAGGGTGAACAGGTCGCCCTCGTCGGTGATCACCCCGGATTGCAGCAGCGCGATGCCTGCCTCGTAGCCGAGACCCTCGATGTCGAAGGCGCCGCGGCCCGCGACGTGAAACACCCTCTCCCGCAACTGCGCCGGGCAGCTCCGCGAGTTCGGACAGCGGATGTCGGCGTCACCCTCCTTGGCCGGCGCCAGTGTGGTGCCGCACTCGGGACACTCGGTGGGCATCTCGAATTCGCGTTCGGACCCGTCGCGCAGGTCGACGACCGGGCCGAGCACCTCGGGGATGACGTCGCCGGCCTTGCGGATCACCACGGTGTCGCCGATGAGCACGCCCTTGCGCTTGACCTCCGATGCGTTGTGCAACGTCGCGAGCCCGACCGTGGAGCCGGCGATCTTGACCGGCTCCATGTACGCGAACGGAGTGACCCGCCCGGTGCGGCCGAGGTTGACCCTGATGTCGAGGAGCTTGGTGGTGGCCTCCTCCGGCGGGTACTTGTAGGCGATCGCCCAGCGTGGGGCGCGCGAGGTGGCGCCGAGCCTGCGCTGCAGGGCGACGTCATCGACCTTGACCACCAGACCGTCGATCTCGTGCTCGACGTCGTGCCGGTGCTCGCCCCAGTAGGTGACCCGATCGGCCACCGCAGCGATGCCCTTGACCTGGGTGGTGTGGTCGGAGACCGGCAGCCCCCACGCCTTGAGCGCCAGGTAGGCGTCGTGCAGGGTGGCGGGGCTGAAGCCCTCGGTGTGACCGAGGCCGTGGCAGATCATCCGCAGCTTGCGCCGCGCGGTCACTGCCGGATTCTTCTGTCGCAGCGATCCGGCCGCGCTGTTGCGCGGATTCGCGAACGGCGCCTTGCCCTCTGCGACGAGCCCGGCGTTGAGGTCCTCGAAGTCGGCGAGGCGGAAGAACACCTCGCCGCGGACCTCGAGCACCGCGGGCACCGGGTATTTCTTGGTGGGCGTCAACCGCTCGGGCACATCCTCGATGGTGCGGGCATTGAGGGTGACGTCCTCGCCGGTGCGCCCGTCGCCGCGGGTGGCCGCGCGGACGAGCTTGCCATCGCGGTACACCAGCGCCAACGCCACGCCGTCGATCTTTAGCTCACACAGGAAGCCGGGATCGTCGCCGATCTCGCCGGTCAGCCGCGCCGCCCACGCCGACAACTCGTCGGAGGTGAAGACGTTGTCCAGCGACAGCATCCGTTCCAGGTGGTCGGCGGAGGTGAAGTCGGTGGCGAACCCCGCTCCACCAACGAGCTGGGTCGGCGAATCGGGGGTGCGTAGTTCGGGGTGCTCGTCCTCCAGGCCGGTGAGCTCGGCGAGCAGTTTGTCGAAGTCGCCGTCGGAGATGACAG
>JAVRPF010000738.1:0-8729 GCA_032162385.1 Mycobacterium sp. | reverse complement strand
CCCTCGACGATCACCGTGGCCAACGCTTCGATCGTCGGATGCCGGAACGCGACGGTGGCGGTCAGCGTCACGCCGGTGAGGTCCTCGATGTCACTGGCCATCGCCACGGCGTCGCGCGAAGACAGGCCCAGCTCGACCATCGGAGTGGAATCGTTGATGGCGCCTGCGGACTGGCCGGTGGCGTTGGCGATCCAGTTGCGCAGCCATTCGCGCAGCTCGGCGACCGTCATGTCGGTGCGGGGCGCCGGCCGATCCTCGGCGGGCGATTGCGAATCGTCTTCTGCGTCAGTCATCTTCACTATTCACTTTCGCCGCATGCGGCCTGGTGACGGGCCGGGTGTTGCGCGTTCAGTCCGTCTTGTCGGGGAAGTCGTTGGCGATCTTTCCGTTTCGCAGGCTGCCGTCGAGGTAGGCGGCCCGGCAGGCGCGGCGGCCGATCTTTCCGCTCGAGGTACGCGGAATGGCGCCCGCAGGCGTCAGGAGCACGTCGCGCACGGTGACGCCATGGCGCACCGCGATCGCCGCGCGGATGTCGTCGACCACCGGCGTCAGGTCCAACTTGTGGGCGCCCGCCGCCCTCTCGCCGACGATGACCAGCTGTTCCGAGGAGTCGTCGGGGTCGTGCTTGAGGCCGGCATGCGTGTTCTCGAAGACCTCGGCGGGTAGCTGGTTGGCGGGCACCGAGAACGCAGCGACGAAGCCGGTGCGAAGCGCGCGGCTGGCCTCCTGGGCCGAGTACTCCAGGTCCTGGGGATAGTGGTTGCGGCCGTCGATGATCACCAGGTCCTTCACGCGGCCGGTGATGTAGAGATCGCCGTCGTGGAAGACGCCGTAGTCGCCTGTGCGCACCCAGGTCCCGTCATCGGGCGCACGCTCGGCGTGGGACGGGGTGGTCCTGGACTTGAGGATGTTCTGGAAGGTCTCGGCAGTCTCCTCCGGCCTGTTCCAGTAGCCGGTGCCCATGTTCTGGCCATGCATCCAGATCTCGCCGATCTGACCGTCGGGCAGCTCGGTGGCCGTCTCGGCGTCGACGATGGTGACCCAGACGGCAACGCCGACCCTGCCCGCCGACGCCTGCGCGACGGCGGTGGGCGAGTCCTGGGGCACCTCGACGAACCGGTGCCGGTTGAGCTCGTCGCGGTCGACGTGGATGATCTTCGGCGGCTCGTCCACCGGGGTACCCGAGACGAACAAGGTGGCCTCGGCAAGACCGTAGGACGGCTTGATCGCCTCGGGCTTGAATCCGAACTGTCCGAATGCCTCGTTGAACCGGCGCACCGTGGCGGCCGAGATCGGCTCGCTGCCGTTGAGCACCGCCTTGACGTTCGACAGGTCAAGGGGCGGCTCGCCCTCCCTGGGCAGCCCGCGCGCCGCGGCGTGATCGAAGGCGAAGTTCGGTGCGACCGAGATGACACTGCCGGTCTCACCTTCCTTGCGCGCCATCTCCCGGATCCACCGGCCCGGCCTGCGGACGAACGCCGCCGGGGTCATGAACACCACGTAGTGGCCGATCATCGGCGACACCATCGCCGTGATCAGGCCCATGTCATGGAAGAACGGCAGCCAGGAGACGCCGCGGTCTCCTTCCTCGCCGCCGATCGCCTCGATGACCTGTACCACGTTGGTGGCCAGGTTCAGATGCGTGATCTGCACGCCCGTCGGGACGCGGGTCGAGCCGGAGGTGTACTGCAGGTAGGCGATCGTGTCGAAGTTGACGTCGACCTGCTCCCAGGTGGCGCCGACCTCGTCGGGGACCGCATCGACGGCGATGACGCGGGGACGTTCGTTGGCCGGCCTGCTGCGGAAGAACTTCCGGACGCCCTCGGCGGAAGCGGTGGTGGTCAGGATCGCGGTGGGCTGGCAGTCGTCCAGGACTGCGTGCAGACGCCCGACGTGACCCGGTTCGGCCGGATCGAACAGGGGGACCGCAATCCGGCCGGAGTACAGGGTGCCGAAGAACGCGACCATGTACTCGAGGTTCTGGGGGCACAGGATGGCGACGCGATCGCCGGGCCGGGTGACCTGCTGAAGGCGAGCGGCGACTGCCTTGTTCCTGACACTGAAGTCGCCCCATTTCAGGTCGTGTTCGACACCGTCGCGTTCGGTGGAGAAGTCGACGAACCGGTAGGCCAGTTTGTCACCGCGGACCTTCGCCCACTTCTCGACGTGGCGCACCACGCTGCCGTTGTCGGGAAACCGGATCTGACCGTCCTTCAAGAACGGGTTGTGGAATCCCATCTCACTCTCCTGTCAATGCTGTTTCGAGGCCCGCGCGCCGCCGGGCCTCTTTCGCACGGGGTGTCCGGGCCCACGCGTCGTCGGCCGTCCGCCAAACGCCAAACCCCGAGAATCCTACCGGGGTGTTGGCGTCGATCACGGGACCACTGGTCAGACACTCTAAGGATTGTCGCTGGATGGCACCTGATCAAGATTCCACGCTTCGATGCCGAACCCTCCTCTTACGTTTCTCTTAATGTTAGGCGAGCGCCCGGCACAGTCCAAATCGTCTGCGGGATCTTTACTCAACCGTGCTTCGGGCGCGGCGCGTTGTCGACGAGACCCTGCGCCCACGACAGCGTCCACTGGGGAGAGGTCTTGCCATCCAGGATCCAGAACTGCGGGGTGTTGTACAGCGCGTGCACCGGCTGCCCGGCGCCGCCGCTGAGCACCTCCAGCGTCTGCGGCAGGTTCACGATCGAAAACGCCGACTCGGGTGCGGCGCAAATCAGGTCACCCGTCGCGCAGATCTCGTTGGTCCGGTCGTTCAGCGTCCCGAAGCCGCCAGGCCGCGGACCCGTCATCGTCAGTCCCAGCGACGACAGGGCAGGCACTTCGGCCAGCGTGATCTCGGCGCCCTGCCCCTTGGGGTTGGGGCCGATGTCCTGCCCGACGCCGACCTGCCTGCGGCCGTCGGCGATCAACGTCACGCCGAGCACCAGGTCCGCGTCGACGGGCCCGCGGCCGTTGCCGATGTCGCTGGCGATGTCCCCGGCGATCACGGCACCCTGCGAGAAGCCGACCAGCACGTAACTGGTCAGCGGGCAGTCGGCGTTCATCTTGGTGAGCGCGGCGACGGCGGCACGGGTGCCCTCGGCGCGGCTGTCGTTGTAGGACATCTGTTTGTCCGCCGAGAACGGATTGTGGAACTGGGCGGTGTAGGGAACCGTGTACTCGGCCATGCGGTCGGTGCCGAACGCGTCCCGGAGCGGGTTGGTCACGTTGAGCAGCAGCGCAATTGGGAATTGGACCGGGTTCAGCGGGTCGAGTTGCGGCGACGACTCCCAGGTCCCGGGGATCGACATCAACTGGACGTCGGGGCAGCTGGCGTCCTGGAACTCCGGGCGCGGCTTGGACGACGTCGGCGGCACGGCGGTCGGCGGGATGGCGCCGATGCTGGGCGGCACCGCGGTCGGCGGGGTGTCGGGCTGGCGCAGCCAGACCACCACGGCGGCGACCACGACGGCGACCAGCACGGCAACGGCCCCGGACGCAGCCAGGGCAAGGATGCGGTGACGCTTGCGTCGGGTGGTGGGCATGTTCTCCTGCTAGCAGAGTCGTTCGGTGGCGATGCGAATGTAGTCGGCCGTCACCGAGTTGACTTGACCCGCCGGGGGAGCCTGCGCACTCAGGTGGGAGTCGCGGACGTCGCCGCGCACCATCGGCAAGACGAAGTCCCACACCGCCTGGTCGCTGTGGGCGGCCGCGCGGGCCTGGCACACGTACGACCCGATGCTCAATGCCAGCAGTTCGCTGGACGGATGCACGCCTGCCGCGGTGAGCGCGTCGAGGTACGCCCGCTGCTTGGGCGTCGCGTGCACGGCACCGGACACACCGCCCTCCTGCCCGGGCGGCTGGGCGACGATCTGCGCACCCGAACCCGCAGGAGCGGTCTCCGAGGTGGGCATTCCCATGGTGGCAATCACACCGTCGCTCATGCCGCAGCCGCTGACCAGCAACGTGGCGCAGGCGACGAGCGACGTACCGAGCGCCGGAACGACACGGCCCGACAACGGGGTGCGGTTACGGGGTAGCCCCTTTGCTAGACCGGCTGCCGGCGTAGGCGTGTGTCGCACGCCTCCAAGGTACCGGCTGGCCGGCGCGGGACGGTGGCGGTCTTTGCCGGGGAGTCGCCTACTTGATCGCGGCGGCGAGGTCGCCGGACAGGGCCGATAGCTGCGGAGCCCAGGTGCCCCAGTCGTGCTGACCACTGGTCGGGATGTCGAAGTGCCCGTTGTGGCCGCCCACGCTGCGGTAGTGCTGGTAGAACGTGCGATTGCTGCCGGATGCCTGATCGCAGTACCCGATCATCGCGGCCGGGTCGCTACACGTCAGGGTCGCCGGGCTGAATACCCACAACCTGGTGTTGTTGTCGGCCAGCAGTTGCACGTGCACGTCGGGGTCGTGCCACTTCCACCGGCCCAGCTGTGGCAAACCCCACATGTTGCGGGTATCCACGCCACCGAACTGCGCAAGGCCCGCAGTGATGGCGCCGTTCAACGCAGTCTGCGACGGGGTGAGGAAGCCCGACATCGACCCCGCATACCGGAACCGGTCCGGGTGGAACGCCGCCATCGTCAAGGCGCCGGTGCCCCCCTGGGAGGCGCCGACGATGCCGTGCCCGCCGGGCGCCAGGCCCTTGTTGGCCGCCAGCCAATCCGGCAGCTCACTGGACAGGAAGGTCTCCCACTGCATGCTGCCGTCTTGTTCCCAGTTCGTGTAAAGGCTCCATGCACCACTCGCGGGCGCGGCCACCGAGACGCCCTTGCCTGCGAAGGTGTTCATCGCGTTGCCCGCCGTCACCCAGTTGCTCACGTCGGGAGCGGCGTTGAACGCGTCGAGCAGGAAGACCGCGTGCGGTCCGCCGGCCTGGAACGCCACGGGGATGTCGCGGCCCATCGCCGCCGAGGGCACCATCAGATACTCGACGGCTGCGGCCTTCGCGGGAGTCGGACTCGCTGCCAACAGCCCCGTGGCCAGCGCCACCGCACACATCGCTCGAAACAGCACCGAGAGCAGCCTCATACCCACCTCAATTGGTCGCCACGTATCGCATATAGGCCCCCCGCAGGCCCGCGTTGTAGTGAATCACATCACGACGACGGACGGCGCCGTAAACGAACCGACGACGACGACCCGTTGGGTCGCCGCCGTCGGGCGTTCGTTCCGAGCTGTCCCTAGCCCCCGGAGGCGGTGGCCGCCTGGGGAGCGGCCGGTACCGCGTTGGGGTCACCAGGCGTCGCGCCAAGCACCCGCTGGATGTCGGGCTTCATCTGCTGCAACTGGGAACCCCAGTAGGGCCAGTCGTGCACGCCGTTCTGCGGGAAGTTGAACACGGCGTTCTTGCCGCCCGCGGCGATGTAGTTCGTCTGGAAGGTCTTGTTCGTCCGCAGCGTGAAGCCCTCGAGGAACTTCGCGTTGAACAGGTTGAACCCGCTGGTGCCCGCGCTGAGATCCGACGGGGTGCCGTCACCGCAGTAGATCCACATGCGGGTGTTGTTGGCCACCAGCGAGCCCATGTTGACCATCGGGTCGTTGCGCTTCCACGCCGGATCGCTCGACGGGCCCCACATGTCGTCGGACTTGAAGCCGCCCGCGTCACCCATCGAGGTGTTGACCAGCATGGGCCACCAGCCCTCGGACAGGTTCAGGAAGCCTGACAGCGACGCCGCGTACGGGAACTGCTCGGGGTGGTAGATCGCCAGGGTCAGCGCGGCCGAACCGGCCATCGACAGACCGACTGCAGCGCTACCGGTCGGCTTTACCTGCTTCTGCGAAGCGAGGTATGCGGGCAGTTCCTGGGTGAGGAACGTCTCCCACTTGTAGGTCTGGCAAGTGCCGTCTTTCTTGCTGCAGGCCGGCTTGTACCAGTCGCTGTAGAAGCTGGACTGGCCGCCCACCGGCATGACGACTGACAGGCCCGAGTTGTAATACCACTCGAAGGCGGGAGTATTGATGTCCCAGCCGTTGAAGTCGTCCTGCGCACGCAGGCCGTCCAACAGGTACACGGCTGGCGCGTTCGCCCCGCCGCTCTGGAACTGGATCTTGATGTCGTGCCCCATGCCTGCCGACGGCACCTCGAGGTACTCGACCGGCAAACCTGGCCGGGAGAATGCGCCAGCAGTCGCCGCGCCGCCGACGACGCCAACCAGTCCGGGCAGCGCAACGGCTGCCAGGGCCGCGACCGCAAAGCGGCGCGCCATCTTTCCAACGAAACTCATGCTTCTACTTATCCAATCTGTCGTATGCCGCGCCCGGTCTTGATCGTGGGACCGCGCCGCGACGCCCATGTAGTGAACCACACCTCTGTGGCATCCCTCATCTCGTGGAAGTGTCAGCCCTGGTCGCCCCTCAGCCGTTGAGGGTGGCGATCAGGTCGGGCTTGAGGGCCTGCAATTGCGTGCCCCAAAAAGCCCACGAATGGTTCCCAGCGGGTGGGAACTGGAAGGTGGCGTTGGTGCCACCCGCCGATGCGTACTTCTCCTGGAATCGCATGTTGCTGCCGATGGCCAGTGATTCCAAGCTGTTGGCGTTGAACGACTGACCAGGGTCGACGTTCTCGTCGCTCGGGCCGCTGCCCGGCGCGCAGTAGATCCACAGCCGCGTGCCGTTGCCCACGATGCGGGCGACCTGCAGAACCGGGTCGTTGCGCATCCACGCGGGGTCCCACGGTGGGCCCCACATGTTGTCGACGTTGTAACCACCGGCATCGAGCATCGCGACGCGGATGGCCTGCTTCATGAAGAGTGTGGACGGGTTGAGGAAACCCGACAGCGACGCCGCATATCTGAACTGGGCGGGGTGGTACGCCGACAGGATCAGCGCGGCGCCGCCGGCCATCGACAAGCCCACGACACCATTGCCGGTGGTCGAGATCTGCTTGTTGGCGGCGAGCCACTGCGGCAGCTCATTCGTGAGAAACGTTTCCCACTTGTAGGTGTAGGGCTGGTTGTTGAAGCTCGACGGTGAGTACCAGTCGGTGTAGAAGCTGGACTGCCCGCCGACCGGCATCACCACCGAGATGCCCGACTGGAAGAACCACTCGAACGCGGCCGTGTTGATGTCCCAGCCGTTGAAGTCGTCCTGGGCGCGCAGGCCGTCCAGTAGGTAGACGGCCTTTGAGCCGCCGACGTTCGATGTCGCCGCCGGGGCGGCTCCGGGTTGAAACTGCACGCGCACGTTGCGACCCATCGCCGCCGAGTAGACGTCGAGGTATTCGACGGGCAGACCTTCCCTGGAGAAGGCCGCGGCAACCGGCGTGCCGCCGGTCGCATCGCCAAGCACCGTCAGCGCGGGCAGCGCCAGCGACGCGGCGACCGCCACCGACGCGCGTCGAATCGCCAGCCGTACGGCGCCGAGACGCGTAGATGTACCCATTGCTGCTCTTACCATCCAATTTCGTATGTCCGGCGCCGCGTCGAGCGGCGGTGTCCGTGGCACAGTTCATGGCAAGCGGTGAATCAACTGACTGCTTATCGCCTCAACATGGCTGGAGCGTTACCCAAGGCGCAACCAAAGCAGAAAACCAGACTCCCCAACAAATCGTGGAGACGTCCGTCACGGCCCCGACGCAGGTAGGCCGGTGTACGGGGCGCCCTTCGACGGAGGCGGCTCCAGGCCGCATCGGGCCAGCTCATAGCGCGGCACGCGATTGATCCGGTACTGGGTGAACTGCCACGCGTGGAGGAAGTTCGACAGGAACCGTCGCGGCCCCATCGGTGCGCGCACCGAGTTGAGCATGGCTTCGGTCGACGGGCACGTCAGCGCGACCTCGGCCTGGGCCACCCAGTCTTCGTTGAGGTACGACGGAATGAACGGATACTCCTTCAGGAACGGGCCCTCGGCCACGGCCCAGTCCGGAAACAGGTTCTTGTCGTGACCGATCCGGCCATCCTCCAGTCGCGCGGTGTGTGCCGCCAACGGGTTGGCCAGCCCGATCTGGTCGATCACCCGCACGTCGAGTCCGACGTTCATGCCAAGCATGCCGAGATTGGTGAAGAACACCGTGTGCGGCCCGATCTGTTTCTTCACAGGAGGCGCGCCGGGCGGTGGGGGCGGCGGCGGGATGGCGGGGACCACGTCCCATTGGTCGTAGTTGCCTGACGGCAGCAGCAGCGCGCCGTCGGGCGTGTTGCCGATCGCGCTGAGCACCGCACGCATCCGCGGATAGTCCAGGTAGTCGGCCGCGGTGAGCGGATGCGCGTGACCGGTGGCCTGCGAGTAGAAGCGGCGCTCGTCGACGATCCCCGAGTAGGTGACCCGGGTGGCGTCCGCACCCATCCCAGGCGAAGTCGCCGCCCACGCAGACCAACCCACGACGGCCAGCCAGATCACGCTGGTGGCACCGGCCAGCAGGTAACCCGTCTCCCGGCCCATCCGTCGGCTTCCGTCGGGCAGCACGATGGGAATGACCGCGATCGGCAACAGCAGGCAGAACAGCGGGGTCAGCAGCACCCTGCCATGCATGAAGTCGCCGCCCTGACGAACCCAGTAGACCGCCTGCACCAGCCCACTGAGAAGCATGAAAAGCACGACGGCAGGCGGACTTTGGATCGATCGCGCGAGCCGTCCGTAGCCCCGCGGGATCTGATGCCTGGTCCACCACGGCATCGTTCTCGACGCGAAGAGCACCAGCCCGATCGCGGCGAGCAACATCACCGGCGCCCACAACCGGTACGGCTGGTTGAAGTTGGTCAGGTACAGGAAGCCCTGCTGCCACTTGGACCCCGTCG
>JAVRPF010000737.1:0-3325 GCA_032162385.1 Mycobacterium sp. | reverse complement strand
GCGCGGTGACGGCTGCGGCCAGCAGTCCGGTGACGCGGGCGGGAGGATCAGGCACGACGCCGACGTCCCGTGGGCGGGACCATGCGGGTCGGGATGGCCGGCTCGCCGCGGGAGAGCTTCAGCCCGTCCCAGGGCAGGCTGTGCAGCCCGGCGTCGACGCGCTCGCGTGCAACGGCCAGCGCGAGATCGGCGACGGGTTCGCCGGCCCGCACCAGCGGCACCGCCAGGGGCCGGGCGACGACGTCGGGCTCCCCCGCGGGCGGCTCGCCGGCCGGGTGCACGACCTCTTCGACGATGGTGCCCGAGCGCTTGGCCAGCCGGTGGGCCTGCTTGCGGCCGCCGTGGGATTCCTTGTGGCTGCTGCGTTTCTCCACCGGGACGCCGTCCACCTCGACCAATTTGTAGACCATGCCTGCGGTGGGGGCGCCGGACCCGGTGACCAGCGACGTCCCAACCCCGTAGCTGTCGACGGGTTCGGCGCGCAGGGCGGCGATGGCGAACTCGTCGAGGTCACCCGACACCACGATGCCCGTCCTGGTGGCGCCGAGGGCGTCGAGTTGGGCACGGACCTGGCGTGCCAGCACGCCGAGGTCGCCGGAGTCGATGCGGACCGCGCCGAGGTCTGGACCTGCGGCGGCGACGGCGTTGGCCACCCCGGCGGTGATGTCGTAGGTGTCGACGAGCAGCGTGGTGCCGACGCCGAGTGCCTCCACCTGCGACCGGAACGCCGCCGGTTCGTCGGGACCGTCCTTGGTGGTGTGCAGGAGGGTGAACGCGTGGGCGCTGGTGCCCAGCGTCGGCACGCCGTAGCGGCGCTGCGCGGCGAGGTTCGAGGTTCCGGTGAACCCGGCCAGGTAGGCGGCGCGCGCGGCGGCGATGGCGGCCTGTTCGTGGGTGCGACGCGAGCCCATCTCGATCAGCGGTCGTCCCGCGGCGGCGCTCACCATCCGGGCGGCTGCCGAGGCGATCGCCGAGTCGTGGTTGAACGCCGACAGGGCCAGCGTTTCGAGGATGACGCATTCGGCGAAGGCGCCGTGCACCGACAGAACGGGGGAGCCGGGGAAGTACAGCTCGCCCTCGGGGTAGCCGTCGATGTCGCCACCGAACCGGTAGCTCTCCAGGTAGGTCAGGGTGGTCGGGTCGAGGAACTCCGCGAGCATGCTCAGCGCATCGTCATCGAACGTGAACTGCGGCAAGGATTCCACGAAGCGGGCGGTGCCCGCGACCACTCCGTAACGGCGGCCTTCGGGCAGGCGGCGGGCGAACAGCTCGAACGTGGTGCGGCGGTGGGCGGTGCCGTCGTGCAGTGCGGCGGCCAGCATCGTCAGTTCGTACTTGTCGGTGAGCAACGCCGCGGTCACACGCCCAACCGTATCGGGTTTGGGCCCCCGCTATTCTTGGCGACATGGTTACGCCGGCGCGGACACGTCCGGGGACGAAGGAGGAACGTGGGGTCGATCCGACTTCGGAGGAGCAGGCGGCCACCGACAGCCCGTGGGTGACGCTCGTCTGGGATGACCCCGTGAACCTCATGTCGTATGTCACCTACGTCTTCCAGAAGCTCTTCGGCTACAGCGAGCCGCACGCCACCAAGCTGATGATGCAGGTGCACGAGGAGGGCAAGGCCGTAGTGTCTGCTGGCAGCCGCGAGTCGATGGAGGTCGACGTCTCCAAGCTGCACGCCGCAGGGCTGTGGGCCACGATGCAGCAGGACCGCTGAGGCATACGTGCGCAAGTGGAAGCGGGTGGACACCGCGGACGGCGCGCGCCTGCGTTCTTCGTTGGCCGCACACGAGTCGACACTGCTGCAGAACCTGGTGACGTCACTGCTGGACATGCTCGAGGGCCGCGAATCATCGTCGCCCACAGATGAACTCGAAGAACTCACCGGCATGAAGACGGGCCACTCCACGCCGCCCGAGGACGACACGATGAAGCGGCTGCTGCCCGACTTCTACAAGCCCCATACCGATCATCCGGCCGGTTCGGCCGCCGCGGAGAGCCTCAACAACGCGCTGCGAAGTCTGCACGAGCCGGAGATCATCGACGCCAAACGTCAAGCAGCACAACGGCTGTTGGACACCATCCCAGTAAGGGGTGGCAAGTTCGAGATCACCGAGGACGACGCGCACTGCTGGGCGGCCGCGGTCAACGACGTGCGACTTGCGTTGGGCACCATGCTCGACATCGGTCCCGACGGTCCGGACCGGCTGCCGCCCGAGCATCCGATGGCCGGGCATCTGGACGTGTATCAGTGGCTGACCGTGCTGCAGGAGTATCTGGTGCTGGGCCTGATGAATGGGAAGGCTTGATGACCGGATCCATCACCGATGTGTCGGGCATCCTCGTCGGCCACCATCATCGGCTCGATGACGACGCCACGCTCGGGACGGGCTGGGCGTGCGGGACCACCGTCGTACTCACCCCGCCGGGCACCGTCGGCGCCGTGGACGTGCGCGGGGGAGCGCCGGGCACCCGCGAGACAGACCTACTGGACCCCGCCAACAGCGTGCGCTACGTCGACGCCGTCGTGCTCAGCGGCGGCAGCGCGTACGGATTGGCCGCCGCCGACGGCGTCATGACCTGGCTCGAGGAGCACGACCGCGGCGTGGTGATGGACGGCGGCCTGGTGCCGATCGTGCCGTCCGCGGTAATCTTCGATCTCCCCGTCGGCGGCTGGCAATGCCGCCCGACCGCCGAGTTCGGCTACGCGGCTGCCCAGGCCGCAGGCGTCGACGTGGCGACCGGCAACGTCGGTGCGGGGGTCGGTGCGCGCGTAGGCGCGCTCAAGGGCGGCATCGGCACGGCGTCGGTTCGGCTCGACGACATCGGAGTGACGGTCGGCGCCATCGTCGCGGTCAACGCGGCGGGGAACGTCGCCGACCCGAGAACCGGGCTGCCGTGGATGGCCGAGCACATCGCCGAGTTGAACCTAATAACGCCGCCGGTGGAGCAGATCAACGCGTTCGCCGACCGCGCCGCCGAACTGTCGCCGTTGAACACCACGATCGCCGTCGTCGCCACCGACGCGTTGCTGAGCCCGGCCGCGTGCCGGCGCGTCGCGGTCGCCGCACAGGACGGCCTGGCCCGCACGATCCGTCCGGCACACACCCCACTGGACGGTGACTCCGTGTTCGCACTCGCGACCGGCGCCGTCGAGGTCGAGCCTGCCAGGAACACCCCCGCGGCGATGTCGCCAGAAACGAAGTTGACGACGGCCGTCGGTGCCGCCGCCGCGGACTGCCTGGCCCGCGCGGTCCTGGCCGGAGTGCTGGCCGCCGAGTCGGTCGCCGGAATACCGACCTACCGTGACATGTTGCCCGGA
>JAVRPF010000736.1:0-10981 GCA_032162385.1 Mycobacterium sp. | reverse complement strand
TGCTCTACGACGAGGACGACCGCCGATACCTGGACTTCACCGCCGGTATCGGCGTGACGAGTACCGGGCACTGCCACCCCAGGGTGGTCGCGGCGGCCCAGCGGCAGGTGGCGACACTGATCCACGGGCAGTACACGACCGTCATGCACCGTCCCCTGCTGACCCTGGTGGAGCGACTCGGTGAGGTTCTCCCGCCGGGTCTGGACCGGATGTTCTTCGCGAATTCCGGCAGCGAGGCGATCGAGGCAGCGCTGCGGCTCAGCCGCCAGGCCACCGGGCGCCCCAACGTCATCGTGTTCCACGGCGGCTTTCACGGCCGCACGGTGGCCGCGGGCTCGATGACCACCTCCGGCACCAAGTTCCGTTCGGGGTTTTCTCCGCTGATGGCGGGTGTGCACGTGTCTCCGTTCCCGGACCCCGGACATTTCGGCTGGCCGGTCGAGCAGGTGACCGATTTCGCGCTCGCCCAGCTCGACTACGTGCTGCAGACCCTGAGCGCGCCTGCCGACACGGCCGCGTTCTTCATCGAGCCGGTGCTGGGTGAAGGTGGGTACGTGCCTGCGAACGAGCGGTTCCTGACCGGCTTGCGCGAACGCGCCGACGCGCACGGCATCCTGCTGGTGCTCGACGAGGTGCAGACCGGGTTCGGCCGCACCGGAAAGTTCTGGGGCGGTGACCATTTCAACGCCCGACCAGACATCGTGGTCACCGCGAAGGGACTGGCGTCGGGTTTCCCGCTGTCCGCGATCGCGGCGTCGTCGGAGTTGATGGCCAAGGCCTGGCCGGGCTCGCAGGGCGGCACGTACGGTGCGAACGCGGTGGCCTGTGCCGCCGCCGTGGCCACTCTCGACGTGATCCAGGATGAACGCCTTGTCGAAAACTCGGCCGAGCGGGGCGTCCAGCTCAAGGATGCGCTGCAGATGGTCGCGGACAAGCACGAGCAGATCACCGACGTCCGCGGCCTCGGCCTGATGATCGGCAACGAGTTTCGTGACGCGCAGGGCAAACCCGACCCAACCACTGCCGCCGCCGTCCAGCAGGAGGCGGCCCGGCGCGGACTGCTCCTGCTGACCTGCGGGGCGTGGAGTCAGGTGGTCCGGTTCATTCCGGCGCTGGTCGTGTCAGTTGACGAGATCGACGAAGCGGCCGGCATCTGGGCCGACGCCGTGGACGCCGTCGCCTCCTGACGACACCGAGCCCTTGGCTCTTAGGCGCGGGAGGGTTGGAGTTCGTACTCCAGGGCCGGCGGGGCACCCGCGGTGCCCGGGACGGTCCTGCCGTTGATCGGGCAGCGGGTGGTCTCGGGGACCGTTATCAGTGCGATCGCGCCAACTACGCAGGCGGCCATCATGTAGTACGCCGGGACGAGGCCGTCGCCCGTCTTGCCGATCAGCCATTCGTTGACCGCGGGCGCAGTGCCACCGAAGAGCGAGGTGGACACGTTGTACGCGATCGCGAAACCGGCATATCGCACGTGGGTGGGGAACATCGCCGGAAAGCTTGCCGAGATCGTCGCCAGCTGCGGCACATAGAGCAGACCCAGAACGGCGAAGCCGATCACCGCGCCGGCCATGTTCGTGGCCATCAGCAAGAACATCGGTATGCCGGCAATGAACAGGCCGATCAGCGAGAACCACCACAGCGGCTTACGCCCGACCCGATCCGAGAGCCGCCCGGCGAACGGCAGGAACACCATCATCGTCAGCATGCCGATGATCGGAACGATCAGGGACGCGTCGGCCGACAGCCCGATCTCGCCCTCCAGGTAGGTCGGCATGTAGCTGAGCAGCGTGTAGTTCACCACGTTCAGCGCGACGACCAGGCCGGCCAGCCGCAGGATCGGCCGCCAGTACCCGGCGATCAGGTCCCTGAACTGGGTCGTGGTCTGCCCCTCCTTCTCGCCCTTCGCCTCCAGCTCACGGAAGATCGGGGTGTCCTCCAACCGTGTGCGGAGGTAGATCCCGACGAGGCCGAGCGGGGCGGCGACCAAGAACGGCAGCCGCCAGCCCCACGCATGCATCTGGTCATCGCCGAGGAGCAGCGAGAACCCGAGCATCAGCAGCGCGCCGACCGAGAAGCCGGCCAGCGTGCCGAACTCCAGGAAGCTGCCGAGGAACCCGCGCTTGCGGCACGGCGCGTATTCCGCCATGAACGTCGCGGCGCCGCCGTACTCCCCACCGGTGGAGAAGCCTTGGATCATCCTCAGCAGCACCAGCAGAATCGGCGCCCAGATCCCGATCGCGGCATAGGTCGGGACGAGCCCGACGCACAGCGTCGCGCCGGCCATCATCAGGATGGTGATGGCGAGCACGCGCTTGCGGCCGAGCCGGTCGCCGAGTGGGCCCCATACCAGTCCACCGAGCGGCCGGACCAGGAAGGACACCGCGAAGGTCATCAGCGCGAGCAGGGTCGCGGTCGCGGTGTCCCCGGGGAAGATCGCCGCCGAAATGTACGTCACGCCGTAGGCGTAGATGCCGTAGTCGAACCACTCGGTCGCGTTGCCGATCGCGGATGCGGCGACCGCTTTCCGCACGACCTCCGGGGGCGGATCGGTCATGACAGTGGGCGGATGAGCCTGTTCGGAGCCCACGGGATCCTCCTCGTCCATCGACTCTGAGTCCCGCCGGTCACCTCACGAGCGAACTGGCTGTGACAACACCACAGGGTCAGGTCGTAGTTTTGTTGACAATCTGAGGCTCCCACGGTTGAAGGTGAACGGCAAGGGGTGACTGTTGCATGGCGGTAAACTTCCCGCCCCGGCGCCGCCGATGGAAGCACTGGTCAGCGTGCAATCGATGGGTATGCCCGATGACCGTTCAGGCCGGAGCCGCGTTGTTGCCGTGGCGATGATCGACTCCACGGCAGTCGTCGGGCAGGTCACACAGTCGGCTCAGCCTCGATGGATGCGCGGGTCCCGACCGCGGCGAGAAGCTGTTTGAGTTGGCGCTGCTGATCGGCGCTGAGTCCGGTGAGTATCCGCTGATCGGCCAGATGGGCTGCGGCGTCGGCGCTTTTGAGCAACGCCTTGCCGCGTTTGGTCAATTGTGCCGGCATGGGCTTGCCCGCCGGTGTCGATGCCGGCCGAGTCACCGCGCCCCGGTCTTCCAATGCGTGCAGGACCTGATTCATCGCCTGCGCGGACACGTTGGTCCCGCGCGCCATTTCCGCACTGGTGAGCCCCGGATTCATCGACAAGATGCGCATGCAGACGAATTCGGGCACACCGATCCCCAAGCGGCCCAGCTCAACGGCAAGCTGCGGTCGCAGCGCGGACATCACGCGATACATCAAGTAACCCAACGGCTCATTGTCAGATTGGCTCATGCCCCCTATGCTGACACGCTCCCACCGGTTGACCACGGGACACGGCCGATCGCACCGTGCTCGGCTCAGCACACCTTCACGACAACGACCTGTGGCGATCACGCTGTTCCGCTCCGCCCAAGGTCTCACCGCCCGTCCAGCAGTCGCTACAGCGGCCGCGCGCGCGACGACATGCCGATTGCGGTGGGTCGGACTGCCGCCTGCCCAAACCTTGTGGGACACAGCATCAACCACGCCGCGAGAGATCGCGGAGCAAGAAGTTCAGCGCCACGCGGGTGAGCCGCGCCGCGTCTACGACCCGTGCCGGCCGAGGTATGAGCGGCATGTCGAGAACTGCCATATCCATCAAGCTACTTGACACATCCGAAGGTCGTGAGTATCAAGGAGCTTGTTAGGGGTTGCCGCGGCAACCACCCCATCTCGGAAGGACCAGACTCATGTCTTTTGAAGGATTCGCAGGCGGGCCCGGCTTCGGCGGTTTCGGCGGTTTCGGCGGACCAGGTTTCGGCGGACCAGGTTTCGGCGGTTTCGGCGGACCCGGCTTCGGCGGTTTCGGCGGCCCGGGTGTCGGCGGACCGGGCTTTGGCGGTCCGGGGGCCGGAGGTTTCGGTCACGGTTCGGGGCATGGCCTCAAACGCGCGGCATTCGGCACCGCGGCGGTGCTTCTGGACGGCCCGGCTGACGCCGCGCAGATTGTGCAACGTGTCTCCGAGGCCACCGAGGGCGCGTTGACCCCGCCCGTGGAAATCGCAGAGCTCGCCGTCGGATTGCTCGCCGCACGCGGGCTGGTGTCGGTCGACAACGGCGTGGCCACACTGACCGAACTGGGCCGCAATCTGCTGGCCTGGCGTGGTGTCACCAGCGAGACCGCGCGGGCTTTCCTCAAGCGTGCCGGACAGTTCGTCGACGTGTTCAAGATCCGTAAGGAACTCTTCGAGGTCGCCGGCCGAGCCAGGTCGATCGTTTGGACGGGCACCGACGAGCAGAAAGCCACGCTGGCCGAGGCCCGCACCAAGATTCTGCAGGCGGTGACCGAAGCCAGGAAAGATCTGGACCGCGCGCTTGCCGACAGCTAAGCCGCCCAACGAAACCGGCGTGGTCGACGCGGACACGTGTCGACCACGCCGGCGCCGTACGTCTGCGGGTCAGTGCCTCATCGTCGGCGGCGGCCAAAATCTGTGCTGAACACCGACCCGAAAAGCCTGGAAGAACGAAGAGAACACACGAAGGCAGTGACATGACCGACGTCGAAGTGGTGATTGCCGGAGGTGGGCCGACCGGTTTGTTGTTGGCGTGTGAGCTTGCCCTGGCCGGGATCCCGCCGATCGTTTTCGACTCGTTGCCTGGCCCCAATGTCGAACCCCGCGCCAACGGGGTCGGCGGGCCGGCGGTGCGGTTCCTCGACCACCGTGGCCTCCACGAACTGTTGACCGGCTCACCGGATGGTCCCCATCCCTGGGCGATGGGGATGTTCGCGGGGTTGATGCTCGATCTGACCGCAACACCGTCGAGGCAGAACTACATGCTGCCCGTGCAGCAACCCCGGCTGACCGACACGCTGGCTCAGCGCGCTGCCGCGATCGGGGTGGATGTGCACTGGGGCCATCGCCTACGCGGATTCACCCAAGACGCCCAGAGCATCACTGTCGAGGTCGACGGGCCTGACGGACCCTACGACATTCAAGCCGGGTATTTGGTCGGCGCCGACGGGGGTCGCAGCGCAACCCGCAAGCTTGCAGGCATCGATTTTCCCGGAATGTCGTCCAACGACGCCGTGTTCCGTATCGGGCGTGGGCTGACCCCGCCACCGGAATGGATCGACCCGGTCACTGGCGGACTGAATGTCCCCGGCTACGGGCGCGTACCCGCGATGCAGTTCCTGCGCACCGGGACTGGGATGTTCATGCGAGGTCAACTGGACGGATTCGCACTTCTCGGCACCCTGGAACTGGCATCCACTCCCGACGATGTTCGAACCGATTCCGAGCATCCCGGGTTCGGTGATTCGCTGACCACCGCTGAACTCGAAGCCAGCATCGTTCGCGTCCTCGGCACCCACGTACCGGTGCGATCGCTCGAACCCGACAGCGAGCCCGTGCTGCGACGCTTCGACGGCATCAATTCACGCATCGCCGACCGATACCGTGACGGCCGGGTCCTGCTGGTCGGTGACGCTGCCCACGTGCATTCCCCACTGGGCGGACCGGGACTAAACCTGTGCCTGCAGGACGCGGCCAATTTGGGCTGGAAGCTGGCCAACGTCATCCACGGCCGCGTCGAATCCGCCTTGCTGGACACCTACGAGGCCGAGCGCAGACTCGCCGCCGAAAACGTGATTACCCACAGCCGCGCACAGCTGGCTCTCATTCGCCCCGGACTCGAAATCACCGCGTTACGAGCCGTTTTCGATGAACTGATCAGCCAGCCGACGGCCGCAGAAAACCTCGCCGTTACCCTGTCCGGCGTCGCCATCCGCTATCCGACCGAACCCGACGATCATCCCGCTGTGGGGTATTGGGTCCCCGACATCACCATCAACACCCCCACCCACGGCCTGCAGCGCATCGCCCAACTCGTCCGCGACGGCCGGCCACTACTCTTGGACTTCACCCATGGCAGCATCCTCGCCAACGGCCTCCACACCAGCAGCCCGGCCCTCAATGTCGTGACGGGCACACCCACTGAGCCGATCGACCTCACCGCCGCCCTGGTCCGCCCCGACGGCTACGTCGCCTGGGCGTCATCACGAGCCAATCCCACCACCGACACCCTCGAACGCACGCTGGCGCACTGGTTCGGCCTGACCCCGGTGGCGCGCACACGCTAACTGTTCCCGGACTTTGAACCCGCCACGTGGGGCAACCGTCAGACCCGAGCGCCGCGAACTGACTGTGTTGGCGCGCCGTCGTCGCAACGGGCATCACCGCCGCGGAAGAAGCCGACCTCGTGTGACCACATCCTGGATCAGGGGCACGCCAGGCCGGTAGGCCAGATGGATGTAGGACGGAGCATCCAGTCGAACGAAGTCGGCACGACGCCCCACGCACAGTACCCCGATGTCGTCGCGGCGGAGCGCCGCGGCGCCACCGCTCGTCGCCGACCACAATGCTTGTGCCGGAGTGAAATTCATGTCGCGCACCGCGACCGCGATGCAAAACGGCATGCTCGTGGTGTACGAGCTTCCTGGGTTGCAGTCGGTCGCGAGTGCCACGGTGGCACCGGCGTCGATGAACCGTCGTCCGTCCGGCCACCTCGCGCGGGTGGAGAATTCAGCGCCGGGGAGAAGCGTCGCGACGGTGGTGTCCGCCGCGGCGGCCAGGGCTTCGATGTCGGCGTCCGTCGCGTAGGTGCAGTGATCGACCGAGGCCGCCCGCAGCTCGACGGCCAGCTGGATTCCCCCTCCAGGACCGAGTTGTCCGGCGTGCAGTCGCGGGGTGAGACCGGCGGCGACTCCCGCATCCAGGATGGCGCGGGTTTCGTCGACGTCGAATGCGCCCTTGTCGCAGAAGACATCGATCCACCGCGCCAGCGGTGCGCACGCGTCCAGCATGGGTCCGGTCACCAGGTCGATGTAGCCGTCCCGATCGTGACGAAACTCCTGGGGCACGACATGGGCGCCGAGAAAGGTCGTCTCCGCAGTGAATTGGGTGGCCGCCTGCAGCGAGCGGCATTCGTCGACGACCGTCAACCCATAGCCGCTCTTGGTCTCGAACGTCGTGACTCCGCCACGGCTCAGCTCGTTGGCCAGCCGCTCGACCCCGCCGGCGAGGGCCGAGTCGTCGGCCGCCCGCGTCGCGGCGACGGTCGTGGCGATGCCCCCCGTGGCATAGGACTGGCCGCTCATCCGGGCCGCGAACTCCGCCGATCTGTCGCCGGCGAAGACCAAATGTGCGTGACTATCGACGAATCCGGGGATCACGCTCGATTCACCGAAGTCCACGGATTGGTCTGCGTCGGGTGCTTGCGTTCGTTGGCCGACCCAGGTGATGCGGTCGCCGTCGACGACGAGGGCGGCGTCCTCGATGATGCCGAGGGCACTCCCATCCCCCTGGCTCGGGTCGTTGGTGACGAGCTCACCGATTCCGCTGTAGAGAACGGTCACCGGGCAGGCTCTCTGGCGGGTATGTCCATCAAGTCCGATACTGCCTCGGCCAACAAAGCCGCAGGGTCGTCGATACCAAGGTGACGACGCCCGGCGACCACGATCCGCCCGTCGACGATCACGTCGGTGACGTCGGCGGCGGTGGCGGCGAAGACGATGGTCTCCACGGCCGCGCCGCCGCCCGCGGTGCGGATCGATTGCAGGTCCACGGCCACCAGATCGGCACGCGCACCGACGCTCAACGTCCCGGCGTCCGTCCAGCCGAGCGCATACTGGCCGTCGACGGTGGCGGCCCGTAGCAATCTGTCGGCGGCGATGATGCCACGCTCGCGACGGGCCAGGCGTTCGTCGAGTTCGGTCGCCCGAGCTTCCTCGAACAGGTCGATCACCGCGTGCGAATCCGACCCGAGGCTGAACAGTCCGCTGCCTGCGAGTAACACGGCCGCCGGGCCGATCCCGTCGCCGAGGTCACGTTCGGTGGTGGGACAGAAGCACACCCCGGTCTCGGTTCGATCGAGATCGGACAGGTCGTCGTCGGTGAGATGGGTGGCGTGGACCGCGGTGGTGCGGGGCCCGAGTGCGCCGGCGTCACGCAGCAATGCCGTTGGGGTGCAGCCGTGTACGACGATGCACTGGTCGACTTCGGCGGTCTGTTCGGAGGAGTGCACGTGCAGTGGGGCGCGGTGCGAGTCCGCCCACTCCACGACGGGTGGCATGTGTTCCAGCGGTACTCCCCGGACCGAGTGCAGTGCGGCGCCGATGATGACGTCCGGCCCGCCGGGAGTGGGCGTCTGAGCGCGCAGTGCCTCCACCCGCTCGGCCCAGGCGTCGCCGCTGCCGTCGCCGAAGCGTCGTTGCGGCCCCGGCGCCAACGGTGTCCCGTCCACACCGGAGCTGAGGTAGCAGGTGTCCAGCAGGGTCAACCGCACGCCGGCGTCGGCGGCGGCGCCCATCACGGCTTGGCCCATCGCGTTGGGGTCGGCATATGGCACGCCGTCGACGCCGTGGTGCAAATAGTGGAACTCGCCTACGGAAGTGATTCCGGCCAAGGCCATTTCGGCGTAGACGCCGCTGGCGAGGCGTCGGTAACTGTCGGGGTCGAGCCGGTCCGCCGCCTGATACATCAGGTCCCGCCACGTCCAGAACGAGCCACGTCCCTGCTGGGTGCGGGAGCGAAGAGCCCGATGGAACGCGTGCGAATGCGCGTTCGCCAGGCCGGGCACCGCCAGGCCCGGAAGCCGGTGCGACGACGGGAGCGCGGGCGTGTCGGCGTGGATCGCGGTGACCCGCCCGTCTGCCACCGTGATCAGGACCCGGTCCGACACGGCGTCGCCGCCCAGCCACGCGTGCTCGCACCACCAGGTGGTCACGTCACCCACTCCGCCATGACGTCGGCCAGTGCCTCGGCGCCCAGGTTGCAGTCGGCGGCCTCCGCGTACTCTTCCGGGGAGTGCGACACCCCGGTCGGATTGCGCACGAAGAGCATCGCCGTGGGCACCTTCGTGGACAGAATGCCTGCGTCATGGCCCGCCTGGGTGGGCAGCACCGGGATGTCGCCGAGTCGGGCCAGCGCCCTTTGCAGGCGCGCCCGCGGCCCGCCGGGGAATTCGACTATGGGCGTGATGGATTCGGTGGCGACCTGCAGGTCGATGCCGTCCAGCGCCGCGTGGCTGCGGGCTTCGGCGCTGATCTGATCGACCAGTGCGGTCAGTGTCGCTTCATCCGCAGCGCGGGCGTCGAGCCAGGCCCGGATCCGCGACGGTATCGCGTTGGCACCGTTCGGTGAAACCAGAACCTTCCCGAACGTGGCGACCGCGTCGTGCCGGGCGGCCGCCGTGCGCGCGGAATGCACCGACGACGCAAACGCCAGCATGGGGTCGCGCCGGTCGGCCAAACGCGTTGTGCCGGCGTGGTTCGCCGCACCGCAGAAGGTGAACTCCCAGCGCCCGTGGGGCCAGATAGCCGAGGCTATCGCGATCGGGCGGTCGACGAGATCGAGCGCACGGCCCTGCTCGACATGGAGTTCGACATAGACACCGATGCGGTTGGTCAAGATGTCATCCGCGCCGAGGCGCTCGGGTCTGCGTCCGGCGCGGGCCATCGCCTCGGACAGCGTGACACCGTCGTTGTCGCGCAGTCCGCGAGCGCGGTCGGCGCTCAGCGCGCCTGTCGACAGCTGCGATCCCACACAGGCGACACCGAACCGCGCGCCCTCCTCATCGGAGAACGCGACCACGGCCACCGGGACCGTCGGAACCACGCCCCGCGCCCGCAGGATGTCGATCGCGGCGAAGGCCGACACGACGCCGAGCGGCCCGTCGAACGCCCCGCCGTCGGGAACCGAATCCAGATGGGAGCCCGTGACGAACGCGTTCGTGGGATCGCCGGTCGATCCCGGCGGCAGCCACCACGCCCACAGGTTCCCGTTGCGGTCCTCCTCGACGTCCATTCCCCGCTCGACGGCGCAGCCGCGGAACCATTCGCGCAGGGTCAGATCGGCGTCGGACCAGGCGAACCGGCGATAGCCGCGGGTGTCCTTGTCCTGCCCGACGTCGAGGATGGTGGCCCACAGCGAATCGAATCCCGACGAAGCGTTCTGCGTCATTCGCTCTCCTGCATGGGGATTCGCACCCCGCGCTCGGCCGCCACCTGCGCGGCGTACTCGTATCCGGCGTCGGCGTGCCGAATCACCCCCATGCCGGGGTCGTTGGTCAGCACCCGTTCGAGCTTCTGGGCCGCCAACGCGGTCCCGTCGGCGACGGATACCTGTCCGGCGTGGATGGAGCGGCCCATGCCGACGCCGCCGCCGTGATGGATCGAGACCCAGGTGGCGCCGGAGGCGGTGTTGAGCAGTGCGTTGAGCAAGGGCCAGTCGGCGATGGCGTC
This sequence comes from Mycobacterium sp., assembly GCA_032162385.1. Lineage (GTDB taxonomy): Bacteria > Actinomycetota > Actinomycetes > Mycobacteriales > Mycobacteriaceae > Mycobacterium. The sequence continues at coordinate 669 of JAVRPF010000736.1, read as the reverse complement.
CGAACCGTCGAGCATCGACTCGGTCTCGCGGTAAGGCGAGGCCACCGATCCCGAGTCGAGGTGGTCGCGGCCGATGACGATCGGCGCCGAGAGCTCGCCGGAGGCGACCATCTCGTTGAACTTCAAACCGGCACGGTGGCGTTCGCCGTAGCCGAGCCAGCAGATGCGTGCCGGGAGCCCTTCGAACTCCACGCGCTCACCGGCCATGGTGATCCACCGCCGCAGGTGTGTGTTGTCGGGGAAGAGCTCGAGGATCGCCTTGTCGGTGGCCGCGATGTCCTTCGGATCGCCAGACAGGGCGGCCCAGCGGAACGGTCCGAGGCCTTCCTCGAACTGAGGCCGGATGTAGGCGGGCACGAATCCGGGGAAGTCGAATGCACGGTCGTAACCGGCCTTGCGGGCTTCGTCGCGGATCGAGTTGCCGTAGTCGAAGACCTCCGCGCCCTTGTCCAGGAAGCCGACCATGGCGGCGACCTGCTTGGCCATCGACTCCTGCGCCTGCTCCGTGAAGTAGACGGGGTCCTTCTCGGCCATCTTCTTCATGTCGTCGAGCTCGATGCCGATGGGCAGGTAGGACAGCGGGTCGTGCGCCGAGGTCTGGTCGGTGACGATGTCGATGGGTGCGTCACGCTCGAGCAACGCAGGGAAGATCTCGGCGGCATTGCCGAC
>JAVRPF010000735.1:0-5908 GCA_032162385.1 Mycobacterium sp. | reverse complement strand
GCAGCGGCGGCGGACCGTACAGCGGCTCCTTGAACTCCTCGAACATCTTGTCCGCGATGAGCTTCAGCGTGTCCAGTCCGACCAGGTCGGAGAGCCGCAGCGGCCCCATCGGGTGCGACAGCCCGGCGACGATGGCCTTGTCGACGTCCTCGACGGTGGCGAACCCGGCCTCGACCATCCGGATGGCCGAGAGCAGGTAGGGCACCAGGAGCGCGTTGACCACGAATCCGGACCGATCGGAGCAGCGGACCACCTGCTTGCCCAGCACCCCGCTCGCGAACTTCTCGGTCCGCTCGATCGCTGCGTCGGTGGTGACCAGCGTGCTGACCAGCTCGACGAGCGGCAGCACGGGCACCGGATTGAAGAAGTGCAGTCCGAGCACGCGGCCCGGGTTCTTGGTCGCCGCAGCGATTCTCATGATCGGAATGCTCGACGTGTTCGACGCCAGCACCGCGTCGGGGTCGGTGATGACCGCGTCCAGCTCGGCGAAGACCTTGGCCTTGACGGCGTCGTCCTCGATGATCGCCTCGATGACGAGCTGGCGGTCCGCTAGGTCGGAGAGGTTGGTCGTGAAGGACAGGCGGGCGAGGGTCACTTCGCGTTCGTCCGCGGCCAGCTTGCCCTTGCTGACGGCCCGCTCGAGCGACTTGGCGATGCGGTCCCGCCCCGCAGTCGTCAACGCCTCGGTCGGCTCGTAGACGAGCACGTCGACACCGGCCCGCGCCGATACCTCCGCGATGCCCGCACCCATCTGCCCGGCGCCAATAACGCCCACTCGCTCAATGGCTTTCACAGTCAATGTTTCTACCCCACGCGCGCCGAGTGCGCGGTTGATGACGCGTCTTCTCGACGTTTACGTACAACAACCGTGCACTGGGCGCTATTGGTCTAGTGGAACTGACCCTCTTCGGTGGAGCCGGCCAGTGCGGTGGTCGACGAGGTCGGGTCCACCGTGGTGGCGATCCGGTCGAAGTAGCCGGCGCCGACCTCACGCTGGTGCTTGGTCGCGGTGTAACCCCGCTCCTCGGCGGCGAACTCGCGCTCCTGCAGCTCGACGTATGCAGACATCTGGTTGCGGGCGTAGCCGTAGGCCAGATCGAACATCGAGTAGTTCAGCGCATGGAAGCCGGCCAGCGTGATGAACTGGAACTTGAATCCCATGGCGCCGAGCTCCTTCTGGAACTTCGCGATGGTCGAGTCGTCCAGGTGCTGGCGCCAGTTGAACGACGGCGAGCAGTTGTAGGCCAGCATCTGGTCGGGGAATTCGCTCTTGACGCCCTCGGCAAACTTCTTGGCCAGCTCCAGATCCGGGGTGCCGGTCTCCATCCAGATCAGATCGGAGTAGGGCGCGTAGGACTTGGCGCGGGCGATGCAGGGCTCCAGGCCGTTCGTGACCCGGTAGAAGCCCTCGGCGGTGCGCTCGCCGGTGACGAACGGGCGATCGCGCTCGTCGACGTCGGAGGTGATCAGCGTGGCTGCCTCGGCGTCGGTGCGGGCGATGACGATCGTCGGGACGTCGGCGACGTCGGACGCCAGCCGGGCGGAGGTCAGGGTGCGGATGTGCTGCTGGGTGGGGATCAGCACCTTGCCACCGAGGTGGCCGCACTTCTTCTCCGAGGCGAGCTGGTCCTCCCAGTGCGATCCGGCGACACCGGCGGCGATCATGGCCTTCTGCAGCTCGTAGACGTTGAGCGCGCCACCGAAGCCGGCTTCACCGTCGGCGACGATCGGGGCGAGCCAGTTGTCGACCGACCGATCGCCCTCGACCTTGGCGATCTGGTCGGCGCGCAGCAGCGCGTTGTTGATCCGGCGCACCACCTGCGGCACTGAGTTGGCCGGGTACAGGCTCTGGTCGGGATAGGTGTGGCCGGACAGGTTGGCGTCACCGGCGACCTGCCAGCCGGACAGGTAGATGGCCTTCAGGCCTGCGCGGACCTGCTGAACGGCCTGGTTACCGGTCAGCGCGCCCAGCGAGTTGACGAACTCCATGTCGTGCAGCTGGTCCCAGAGCACCTCGGCGCCGCGGCGGGCCAGCGTGCTCTCCTCGACGACATGTCCCTGCAGGGCGACGACGTCCTCGGCGCTGTAGGTGCGTTCGATGCCCTTCCAGCGTGGGTTGGTGTTCCAGTCGTGCTGGATCTGTTCCGGGCTCTTCGGCGTGCCAACTGTGGACATTGCGGCTCCTTCGGTTTGCAAGTCGCTGGGGGGCGTTGAGCTTCGGTGTTGTTAACGCCGCAGCAGCTTCACTGGTGTGCTAACCCGAGGATGCACCACCTCATATACGCAGGTCCACCCGTTTCGGTTGCCAATTTCGCCAACGCCGCTCGTTAACTTGCGAAGTTTGCAAAGGTAGCCAACACCTGAAACGGTTCAGAAGTTACCGCTCGGTAATGGATCTTCGCAGGTCAGTACGCCCGTACTGTTAAACCGGAGGGGTCAGAGGGCGAACAGGCACGCGACGGCCTTGGTCTCGTCGCCGACCACGTATGTGAGCGTTATAACAGTGCGGTCCGAGAGCTCTTCGCCGAACAAATCGGTCGAACCGGCCGGATGCACATGTTTGATGATCTCCAACTCGTCGCCCAGGGCCACCGGAAGGTCGTGTTCGATGGTCACCCGCAGCGGCCCGCGCAACAGCTCGGGATGGTTGTACAGGTAATCCTCGACCACGCTCCAGTAAACGGAGTTGTTCATGTGGTCGAAGATGTCGATGTCGCTGACGCGGACCGGGTATTCGCGGATCTCGTCGGCGTCGTCGCGCCCACCGGCCTTCAGATACGCCTTCCACCGCAGCCGGTCGACGGAGGTGGTGCGGTGCAGCCCTGCGATGAAGTCGTCGGAGATGCGCGCCGGCCTCTGGGTCTCGCGGTTGATGTTGATCCAGAACGCCTCGGACTCGATCAGGCCGCCCTTGCGACCGTCGATGCGCACCCGCATCTCGCACCAGCGGTTCGACGTTCCCGAGCACCAGCGCCGCAGCCTCATCATGTCCTGAAACTCGATGGGGCGGACCAGGTCGATCATCGTGCGGCGGACGATCCACAGCGGATGCGTCTCCTCGTAACCCAGTTCGCGCAGTTGGTCCGTGCCGACGTCCTGTATGTGCCGGGTGGCGGCATCGAAGCGAAGCCGTCCCGTCCGGTCGGTGTCGGCCACCCGCAGCGGCCAGTTGGTGTCGAAGACATCCGGGTGCGGGTCGGGCACGGGCATCATGGTCTTGGCCAGCCCAGTAACCGCTCCCCTGCTGGTACTCACGATTCGAAATACTGCCACAACGGCGTCCATGCCAATTGTGCAAAGCGATTCTTCGCATCGTTGTTACGCTGTCTGACGTGGCCAAGACCTTCGTCGGATCGCGGGTGCGACAGCTTCGTAGCGAGCGCGGATTCAGCCAGGCCGCGTTGGCTCAGATGCTTGACATCTCCCCCAGTTACCTGAATCAGATCGAGCACGACGTCCGTCCGTTGACGGTCGCGGTGTTGCTGCGCATCACCGAGGTGTTCGGCGTCGACGCCACGTTCTTCGCTTCGCAGGACGACACCCGGTTGATCGCCGAGTTGCGGGAGATGACGTTGGACCGCGACCTCGGCATGGACGTCGACCCGTCCGAGATCGCCGACATCGTCAGCACGCATCCGGCCGTCGCACGGGCGATGGTCAACCTGCACCGGCGCTACCGCCTCACCACTACGCAGTTGGCCGCCGCCACCGAGGACCGGTTCTCCGACGGGAGTGGCAGCGGGTCGATCACGATGCCGCACGAGGAAGTCCGCGACTACTTCTACCAGCGGCAGAACTACCTGCACGCGCTCGACGCCGCTGCCGAGGACCTCACCGTCCGGATGCGGATGCACCGCGCGGATCTGTCCCGCGACCTGTCCGATCGGCTCACCAGGGTGCACGGCGTGCACATCGTCCAGCGCATCGACCTCGGTGACACCGTGCTGCACCGCTTCGACCCCGACACCAAGACGCTGGAGATCGGCAGGCACCTCTCGTCGGGGCAGTACGTATTCAAGCTCGCCGCCGAGCTGGGTTACCTCGAGTTCGGCGACCTCATCGCCGACATGGTCGCCGACGGCAACTTCACCAGTGACGAGGCGGTCAAGCTGGCGCGGCTCGGCCTGGCCAACTACTTCGCCGCGGCGACGGTGCTGCCCTACCGCCAGTTCCACGACATCGCCGAGAACTTCCGCTACGACGTCGAGCGGCTGTCGGCGTTCTACTCGGTGAGCTACGAGACCATCGCGCACCGCCTCTCGTCCCTGCAGCGGCCGGCGATGCGCGGTGTCCCGCTCTCGTTCGTGCGCGTGGACCGTGCGGGCAACATGTCGAAGCGACAGTCCGCCACAGGGTTTCACTTCTCATCCAGCGGCGGCACCTGTCCGCTGTGGAACGTCTACGAGACGTTCGCCAACCCGGGCAAGATCCTGGTGCAGATCGCCCAGATGCCCGACGGTCGGCGTTACATGTGGGTGGCCCGCACGGTCGAACGCCGCGCCTCGCGCTATGGTCAGCCGGGTAAGACGTTCGCGATCGGCCTGGGCTGCGAACTTCGGCACGCCCACCGGTTGGTCTACTCGGAGGGGCTCGACTTGTCTGGTGAGATCGCCACACCGATCGGCGCCGGTTGCCGGGTCTGCGAACGCGACAACTGCCCGCAGCGGGCCTTCCCCGCACTGGGCCGTGCCCTGGACCTCGACGAGCACCGCAGCACCGTGTCTCCCTACCGGGTGAAGCAATCGTGAGCTCCCCGGCACGCATCCCGCCCGGCGGCTTCCGTGAACTCGGCCCCGTCGGCTGGGTAATCGCCAAGGCAGGCGCAAAGAAGATACGTGCGCCCAGGTTCACGCTGTTCACAGTCCTCGGCCAGCACAAGCTGCTGTTCTTGGCCTGGCTGCCGTTCGGAGGTTTCCTGCTCGGGCCGGGCAAGCTGCCCCGGAAAGACGCCGAACTGGTGATCCTGCGGGTCGGTCATCTGCGCAACTGCGAGTACGAACTCCAGCAGCACCGTCGGCTGGCGCGCACCCGTGGGCTCGACGCCGACGTGCAGGCCAGCATCTTCGAAGGGCCCGATGCCGCGGGGTTGACCGACCGCCAGCGCGTGCTGATCACCGCGACCGACGAGTTCGTCGTCACCCGATCGGTGTCACCCCAAACGTGGGCGGCGCTGTCGAGTCATCTCGACCGACCGCGGCTCATCGAATTCTGCATGCTGGCCGGCCATTACGACATGCTGGCGGCCACCATCGCCACCCTGCAAGTCCCGCTGGACTTCCCCGACTGAAGTCAATCCCCGGGTCGCTGCGCTCCCTGCCCGCCGAAGCCCTTAGAGGTAGGTGACCCCGAGCACGCACAGCGTGAGCAGCACCGGGGAGATGGGCAGGAACCACAGGAACGCCGCCTTGGCGGACGCCTTGCGCCGGTGGAAGACCCAACCGAGCAAGCCGACGACCACGGCGAGCAGCAAGCAGGCGGCCGAGATGACCAGCACCCAGGCATTCACGGTCGTGGTCTTTACTGCGAAGGAGATGGCGATCAGCCACAGGATGTGACCGATGAGCAGCCCGCCGATACCGGCGACGACGTTGGCTCTCAAAAGTTGATCATGTGTCCGGCGAGGCCGTGGAAGCACTCCTGCAGCGCTTCGGACAGCGTCGGATGGGTGTGCACGTTGCGGGTGAGCTCGTTGACCGTGAGGTCCCACTTCTGCGCCAGCGTCAGCTCCGGCAGCAGTTCGGAGACGTCGTGCCCGATCAGGTGCCCACCGAGAAGCTCGCCGTACTTGCCCTCGGCGACGATCTTCACGAAGCCGCCGGGTTCGCCGAGCCCGTGGGCCTTGCCGTTGGCGGTGAACGGGAACTTCGCGACCTTGACGTCGTAGCCCTCGTCGCGGGCCTGCTGTTCG
>JAVRPF010000734.1:0-3085 GCA_032162385.1 Mycobacterium sp. | reverse complement strand
CGCGTGCGTGAACGATCGATACGGCTCCGACGTGCTGGCCCGCGACCCACACGGCTCGCGGCGAACCCGCTCCACCGAACAGGTCGCCAAGATCGGCCTGGTGGTCGAGGACGCCGAGACGGGATACGTCGGCGCCATCGTCGCGGTCGAGTACGGGCGCATGCAGCTCGAGGACCGCAACGGCCGCCGGAAGTCCTTTCCCGTCGGCCCCGGCTACCTGATCGACGGCAAGCCGGTGATCCTCAACCCGCCGCGGCGGGCGGCGCCCACCGCGCCGACGAGGACGGCCTCCGGATCGGTGGCGGTCACCGGCGGCCGGGCCAGGACGGCGCTGGCCAGCCGGATCTACGTCGAGGGACGCCACGACGCCGAACTCGTCGAACAGGTGTGGGGGGACGACCTCCGCGTGGAGGGCGTCGTGGTCGAGTATCTCGGGGGCATCGACGACCTCGCCGCCATCGTCGCCGAGTTCCAGCCCGGACCCGGCCGCAGGCTCGGGGTGCTCGTCGACCACCTGGTCGCCGGCTCCAAGGAGACCCGCATCGCCGGCGCGGTCGAGCGGGGACCGGGCGGTGCCCACACGCTGGTGGTCGGGCATCCCTTCATCGACATCTGGCAGGCCGTCAAACCGGCCCGTCTCGGCCTCGAGACCTGGCCCGTGGTGCCACGCGGCACGGACTGGAAGCACGGCATCTGCGAGGGGCTCGGCTGGCCGCACGCCGGGCAGGCCGACATCGCCGAGGCGTGGCGGCGGATCCGCGGCAGCGTGCGCGACTGGAACGACCTCGAACCGGCGCTCATCGGCCGGGTCGAGGAACTCATCGACTTCGTGACTGCGCCGTCGTCGTAGCCACGTGGTAAGCAGAGAGCGTGTCCGACGGTCTGTTTGACGTCCCCGGCGAACCGAGCGCGACCGCGGGCGGACCCGTCGGCGCATTGGCTCCGCTGGCGGTGAAGATGCGGCCGGCCACGCTCGACGAGGTGGTCGGCCAGGATCACCTATTACAGCCCGGCTCGCCGCTGCGCCGGATGGTCGAGGGCTCGGGCGCGGCGTCGGTCATCCTCTACGGCCCGCCGGGCACCGGCAAGACGACGCTGGCGTCGCTGATCTCGCAGGCCACCGGCCGCCGGTTCGAGGCGTTGTCTGCTCTGTCGGCCGGCGTCAAGGAGGTACGCGCCGTCATCGATGTGGCGCGTCGCGCCGCCGCGCACGGTGAGCAGACCGTGTTGTTCATCGACGAGGTGCACCGGTTCTCGAAGACCCAGCAGGACGCGCTGCTGTCCGCCGTCGAGAACAGGATCGTGCTGCTGGTCGCTGCCACCACCGAGAACCCGTCGTTCTCCGTCGTTGCGCCCTTGCTGTCGCGGTCGCTGATCCTGCAATTGCAGCCTCTGACCGCCGAGGCGATCCAGGCGGTTGTTGAGCGCGCGGTCGCCGATCCCCGCGGTTTGAACGGCGCGATCTCCGTCGACCCCGACGCAATCGACCTGCTTGTGCGACTTGCGGCGGGAGATGCCCGGCGCGCGCTCACCGCATTGGAGGTGGCGGCCGAGGCGACCGACCAGGTGACGGTCGAGACCGTCGAGCAGTCGCTGGACAAGGCGGCCGTGCGCTATGACCGCGACGGCGATCAGCACTACGACGTCGTCAGCGCATTCATCAAGTCGGTCCGCGGCTCCGACGTGGACGCCGCCCTGCACTACCTGGCGCGGATGCTGACCGCGGGGGAGGACCCCCGGTTCGTCGCGCGCCGGTTGATGATCCTGGCCAGCGAGGACGTCGGGATGGCGGATCCGACCGCGCTGCAGACCGCCGTCGCCGCAGCGCAGACGGTCCAGTTGATCGGCATGCCAGAGGCGCAGCTCACGCTCGCCCACGCCACGGTCCATTTGGCCACCGCGCCCAAGTCGAACGCGGTGACGACGGCGCTGGGTAAAGCGATGAGTGACATTCGAGAAGGCAAGGCCGGGCTGGTGCCCACCCATCTGCGCGACGGGCACTACTCCGGCGCCGCGGCGCTCGGCAACGCACAGGGCTATGTGTACCCGCATGACGTTCCCGACGGCGTTGTGCCGCAACAGTATTCGCCGGACGAGCTGGTGGGCGTGGACTACTATCGGCCCACCACTCACGGTGCCGAACGCGACATTGCGGGCAGATTGGACAAATTGCGCGCGATCATCCGGCGCAGGCGTGGCTGACACCGAGGAGATCGATGAAGACGTTCACCGACGATGAGATGAATGCGCTGCTGCCGACGGCCAAGCCCTACAGCGTGATGATCCTGCGGCCCGGGCCCAACTTCGCGTCGGCGGATGCGCCGTCGATCGTCTGGGAACACGGGCGGCGCAACTTCGGCCTACGCGACGACGGCGTGCTGGCGGTGGTGTTGCCGGTGCGGGACGACTCAGACGTGTGTGGCGTCGGTGTGTTCGTTGGGTCGGTCGAGGAAGCCACCGCGATCATGGCCGACGATCCCGGCGTGCTGGCGGGCGTGTTCACCTTCGAGGTCCACCCCAGAGTGGGCTTCCCGGGCGACGCACTGCCCTAAACCGCCGGAAATTCACCCTTGACACCCGTTTCCGCCCGTTCTAACTTGGTAGTCAATCAATTGGTTGATCAAGATAGAGGTTGACAATTGAGAAGTGACGGAGATGCGGAGACGGGGCTGGACCGTGCCTTCCTGGCGCTGGCCGACCCGGTCCGTCGGGCCATCGTGGCGAGGTTGTCACGCGGTTCGGCGACGGTCAACGAGTTGGCCGCGCCGTTCGACATCACGAAACAGGCGGTGTCCAAGCACATTCAGGTGCTCGAACAGGCCGGCCTGGTCACCCGCAGTCGGGATGCCCAGCGCAGGCCGGTGCACCTGGACGCGGCGGCACTGGAGCGGCTGACGGCCTGGATCGACCGATACCGGCTTGACGCCGAACGCAACTACCGCCGGCTGGACGGCCTGCTGGCGGCGATGACCGAACACGACAATGAACACGACAAATGAGGGAGTGACACCATGACGAACGCACTCAACCTGGTGGCGCCGGTCGACACGCTGGCGATGGAATTCACCCGCGACTTCGACGCGCC
>JAVRPF010000733.1:0-6934 GCA_032162385.1 Mycobacterium sp. | reverse complement strand
CAGTTCCACCGAGCCGCCGACACCCATGCCGCCTGCTCCCAAGCCCGTGCAGCCGCCGGCCGAAACGCCGTTCGACACCGACGCGACCTAAGCCGGTTGAGCGCTCAACGCCCCGCCGGGTCAAGGCCAAGCGACATTCCGGCCAGCCCGCGCCTGCGCGTCGACAGCGCGTCGGCGACCTTGCGCAGTTCCTTGCCAGCCGCCGAGTCCGGCGCGCTGAGCACCAGCGGGACACCCGAATCGCCGGCGGCGACCAGCGCAGGATCCAGCGGGATCTGACCCAACAGCGGCACGTCCGCGCCGACGGCGCGGGACAGGCTCTCGGCCACCCGCGCGCCGCCGCCCTCGCCGAACAGGTTCATCGTGGTGCCATCCGGCAGGAGCAGGCCGGACATGTTCTCCACCACGCCGACGATCTTCTGGTGGGTCTGCAGCGCGATCGCGCCCGCCCGCTCGGCGACCTCGGCCGCGGCCAGCTGCGGGGTGGTCACTACCAGGATCTCCGCGCCGGGGATCAACTGCGACACCGAGATCGCGATGTCACCGGTACCTGGCGGCAGATCCAGCAGCAGCACGTCCAGGTCGCCCCAGTACACGTCGGCGAGAAACTGCTGCAATGCGCGGTGCAACATCGGCCCGCGCCAGACCACCGGGGTGTTGCCCTGGGTGAACATGGCGATCGAGATGAGCCGCACGTCATGCGCGATGGGCGGCAGGATCATCGACTCGACCTGGGTGGGCCGGTCCTCGGTGCCCATCATCCGCGGCACCGAGTGGCCGTAGATGTCGGCGTCGAGTACGCCGACCGATAGGCCGCGGACGGCCATGGCCGCCGCCAGGTTGACGGTCACGCTGGACTTGCCGACGCCGCCCTTGCCGGACGCCACCGCATATACCCGGGTCAGAGAACCGGGCTGGGCGAAGGGAATGACCGGCTCACGCGAATCCCCGCGCAGCAGCTTGCGCAGCTCGGCGCGCTGCTCGTCGTTCATTACGTCGAGGGTGACCTTGACCGCGCCGGTGCCGGGAACGTCCGCGACGGCCTCGCTGACGCGGTCGGTGATCTCGGTCTTCTTCGGACACGCCGAGGTGGTCAGGTAGATCTCGACGTGCACGCCGCCATCGGCCTCGACGATGACGTTCTTGACCATGCCGACTTCGGTGATCGGTCTGCGTAGCTCGGGGTCGATGACCTTGGCCAGCGCGGAGCGAACCGCGGATTCCAGGTCATTGGGTGTAGAGGACATCACCCGCGAGTGTAGGCCGACGGGACCGGCCGACTGGGCGGTCAGTTCGCCGGGCCGGGCAGAGGCCCCGCCGGCGGTACGACGGGCGCCGGTTCGGGCGGCGGCCCGAACGGCAAGGGGGGCGGTGGTGGCGGCGGGAAAAGTGGTGGCGGGAACAGCGGGGGCGGCGCGAACGGCGCAGCAGGCAGCTCGTCAGGCGGTGCCGCCGGAGGCTGTGAGACCAGGCAGAACACCTGGCAGTTCTGCTGCGGCACCGGGGCGCCCGGACCAGGCAGCGGCCCCGGCGCGATTCCGGGCAGGCCGAGTCGACCGGCCGTGTCGGGCAGCAGCGTCATCAGCGCCAGCGGATCGCTGGCCGGAAGTCCCGCCGCGTTGAGCGGCAGGCCCGGGCCGAGGCCCTCGGGGTTGGCGTCGAGGTGCGCATCGCCGAGCGGCGGTGCGGGTCCGGTGATCGGCGGCAGATTGACCGGGACCACGCCCGTGGCGTACGCCGCGGCCCAGCCCAGCACGTTCTGTGCGTAGGCCACCGAGTTGTTGTAGCGCAGGATGGCCGCCATCACCTGGGACTGATCGCGCAGGTTGAGGCCGCCGCTGCACAGGTAGCGGGCCGCGGCGAGCGTCGAGTCGTACAGGTTCTGTACGTCGGCCTTGCCGTCGCCGTCACCGTCGGAGGCGTAGCGGGCCCAGGTGCCGGGCAGGAACTGCATCGGGCCCATGGCCCGCGCATAGTTGACCCGGCCTGCCTGCACGCTCTGCACGATGACCTCGTTGCCGGCCAGCGTGCCGTCCAGGGCGGGGCCGTAGATCGGGTAGATGGGCGTGCCGTGCGCGTCGGTGGCGCCGCCGTTGGCATGCATCGACTCGATCCGGCCGATGCCCGCCAGCAGATTCCAGCTGATGCCGCAACCCGGGTAGGCTCCCGCCATCATGCTTTCGGCATTGCGGTAGGCATTCAGCGCCATTGCCGGAATGCGAAGGCTGCCAGGCGAATTCACCACCACCGACGGTGGCGGGGCGGAGCTGTTCGCCGCGGCGATGTGGAACGGGGCCGGCCCCTTGATGGCCGCGACTACGGTGGCGCCGTCGCCGGTTCGCGCGACGGAGGCCAGCGGCGTGATCCCGTTGTCGTCGACTGTGGCGCGAAGCGAGGGCGCGGATGCGCCGACGGCGCCTGCGAGCACGAGTGGGACGAGCACCACGACGCCGAAGGCGGGCGTCCGCATCACGCGGCCTGCGTGACGCCGCACCTTTGCGAAGGCTGCGGAGGCTACAGAGGCCGGGTCTCCCCCTATGCGCACTCAACCGTCCTAGCGTGACCGAGCAACGTAGTGAACCAAGACACCATACCTAGTGAAGATTGTTGGGTTGCAGCAATCCGCAAGCCGGTTTCAGCTCAGTCGCTTCGGCCGTCTCTCCGCCGCGCCGTCGGTCTTGCCCGGTTTGTCCTTGTCAGTGCCAGGTGGTGGGAGCCGCATCTCGTTGATGAGGTCGCGCAATTCCTCGAGCTCGCGCCGGAGGTAGTCGCGGGTCACGACCTCGCCGACCGCCAGTCGCAACGCCGCGAGTTCGCGGGCGAGGTACTCGGTGTCGGCCTTGGTCTGCTCGGCGCGGCGCCGGTCTTCCTCCAGCGCCACCCGGTCGCGGTTCTCCTGGCGATTCTGCGCCAGCAGGATCAGGGGTGCGGCATAGGCGGCCTGCGTGGAGAAGGCCAGGTTCAGCAGGATGAACGGGTACGGGTCCCAGCGCAGTGACAACGCGAACAGGTTCAGCAGAATCCAGACGATCACGAATACGGTCTGCATCGCCAGGTAGCGACCGGTGCCCAGGAACCGCGCGAACGACTCACCGAAGCGGCCGGCGGCCTCGACGTCGAACTGCGGTGTCAACCGCCGCCGCGACATGCGCGGCGTGTCGAGCCGTTGGCGGCCCGATAGGTCGCTCACGACCCGCCTCCGGTCGCGGCGTTACCGGCGGGCAGTTCGGGTTCGTCGGCACTGACCCGCCAGTCGTGCGGTAGCAAATGATCGAGCACGTCGTCGACGGTGACGGCGCCCAGCAGGTGATTCTCCTCGTCGACCACCGGCCCGCACACCAGGTTGTAGGCGGCGAAGTATCGGGTCACCGCCGCCAGTGAGGTGTCGGGCGTGAGGTTGGGCAGATCGCTGTCCAGGAGCCCGCCGACGAGTGCCGCGGGCGGCTCCCGCAGCAGCCGTTGCAGGTGCACGCAGCCCAGGTAGCGTCCGGTCGGGGTGGACGTCGGTGGCCGCACGACGAAGGACAGCGAGGCCAGCGCCGGCGTCAGCTCGGGATCACGCACGCGCGCCAGCGCCTCGGCCACCGTGGTGTCGGGGGCCAGCACCACCGGCTCCGGGGTCATCAGACCGCCTGCAGTGTCGGGGGAGTGCTTGAGCAGTCGGCGAACCGGCTCTGAGTCCTCGGGGTCCATCCGGGCCAGCAGCACCTCGGCGCGCGACGCGCCGAGTTCGCCGAGCAGGTCGGCGGCGTCGTCGGGGTCCATCTCCTCGAGTACGTCGGCGGCGCGCTCGGTGTCGAGCTGCTCGAGGAGCTCGGCCTGCTCGCTCTCGGGCAGCTCCTGCAGGATGTCGGCCAACCGTTCGTCGTCGAGGGCGTTGACCACCTCATAGCGCCGCTTGGCGGGCAGCTCGCGAATGGCGTCGGCCACCTCGATCGGGCGTTGCCCCTCGAACTTTTCGAGCAACTGCGCTACGCCCTGGCCGGGAAGTGCAAGGGCCGACGGGGTCAGGCCCGCCACGTGCTGCCAATCGACCACGTGCACGGCGGTGCGGCGGCCGAGCCGACGATTGTTGCGCACGGCGATTCTGGTCACCATCCAGTCGCGCGACCGCACCTGCTCGATCGCCAGATCGGCGACGACCACGTCGATGCCTGCCAGGTTCTCCAGCTCCGGGTCGGTGACGCGGACACGGGTGTCGAGCACCTGGCCGAGCACCAGCACCTCACCGGGGCGCTGCGCGAACCGCCGGAGCGACACGTTGGCGGTGGTCAACGTCACCGCGTTGGGCTCGATGGCCGTGATGCGCAAGATTGGTACGAAAATCCTTCTGCGGGTGAGCAATTCGACGACCAGGCCGAGTACTCGCGGCTGCTGGCGGACGCTGCTGATACTGATCACGACGTCGCGGACACGACCGATGGACTCGCCGTCGGGGCCGAGCACCACCATCCCCGCGAGTCGGGCCGCGTAGACCCTGTTCACCGCCACCATGACTCAAAGAGTAGAGAGTTAGCGCGTGGACAACCTGTATCGCCCCCGCCGAACGTGTCTTTCGGTTCCAGGCAGTAGCGACAAGATGATTGAGAAGGCCAAGCGGTTGCCCGCCGACGAGGTGTTCCTCGATTTGGAGGACGCCGTCGCACCGGATGCCAAGGCGGAGGCTCGCGCTCGGGTGGCGACCGCGCTGTCCGACCCGGGCTGGGCGGGCCAGTTGCGCGGCGTGCGGGTGAACGACTGGACGACGCCATGGACCCACGCCGACGTCATCGAGGTGGTCGCCACGGCGGGGTCATACCTCGACCTCGTGGTGCTGCCCAAGGTGACCGACGCGTCGCACGTCCAGGCACTCGACCTGTTGCTCACCCAACTCGAGACCATCCACGGGCTGCCGCCCGGGCGCATCGGCGTCGAGGCGCAGATCGAGAACGCCATGGGGCTGACCAACGTCGGCGCGATCGCGGCCGGTCCGCGCGTGCAGGCGCTGGTGCTCGGGCCCGCCGACATGATGGCCAGTCTCAACATGCGCACCCTCGTGGTCGGCGAGCAACCCGAGGGCTACGACGTCGGCGACGCGTACCACCACGTGCTGATGCGCATTCTGATCGCCGCGCGCACCCACGGCATCAACGCCATCGACGGGCCGTATCTCAAGGTGCGCGACGTCGAGGCCTTCCGCCGGATCGCCGGGCGGTCGGCTGCACTCGGCTACGACGGCAAGTGGGTGCTGCACCCGGATCAGATCGCCGCGGGCAACGAGATCTTCAGCCCGCGCCAGGACGACTTCGACCGCGCCGAGCTGATCCTGGAGGCCTACGACTGGCACACGTCGGGAGCCGGCGGTGCCAGGGGGGCGGTGATGCTCGGCGACGAGATGATCGACGAGGCCAGCCGCAAGATGGCGCTGGTGATCGCAGGCAAGGGGCGGGCGGCGGGGATGGCCCGTACGGGCGAGCCGTTCCGGCCGCCGGAGTAGCTGCTCAAACGTACGACCAGCCGCTGGCGTAGATGCCGATGATGAGCAGGAAGTAGAGCACCCAGCCCACGGTGACCAGACCGCCGACGATGGCGCCGGCCAGTGCCAGACCGTAGCCCTCCTGACCCGAGCGCTTGGTCTCGCGCATTGCGATGACGCCAAGGATGAGCCCGACGATCGACGGCAGCCCGCAGAACAGCAGACCGGCCAGCGAGGTGGCGAGCGCTCCGATCGCCTTGCCGTTGGTGCCTGGCGGCTTCATCGCCCGGTACGGGTCGTAGGGATCCGTGCCGTAGGGATATCCGCCAACGTAGGGCTGATATCCGGAGGGAGCGGCCGGATAACCGAGAGGTGGCGGGTAACCGGGCGGCAGTGGATAACCGGATGCGGGTGGGTAACCGGGTGCCGGCGGCGGGTAGCCGGGCGGACCCGGATACCCGGCCCCATAGACCGGAGGTGGCAGGCCGGGGTTGGCCGGGTAGTCCACCGGTGCGTAGGGATCGGCCGATTGCGGCGAGTTCTCCAGTGAAGGGTATTCGCCGCCCGAATTGACGTACGGCTGCTCAGGGCCGCTGGTCACGGTCAGACCATCGCGATGAAGACGAAGCCGAACAGCAATGTCACGGCACCGACGGCGATGCCCGCGATGGCCAGGCCTTGACCCTGTTCATGCGTCTGCTTGATCTGGTTGAGCGCTACCACACCCAGCACGATGCCGGCGATGGAGCCAACACCGCAGAGCCAGATGACCGAGGCGATCAATGACGCGATCGCCAAGTTGTTGGTGGACTGGACGGGCGCGCCGTAGGCGCCGTATCCGGCGGGCGGCGGCGGGGCACCGTATCCCAGCGGAGTGCCGTATCCCAGAGGGGCACCGTATCCCGGCGGAGTGCCGTAACCCGATGGGGTGCCGTATCCCTGCGGAGCGCCGTATCCCTGCGGAGCGCCGCCATCGCCCTGCGGAGCGCCATAGCCCTGCGGAGCGCCATAGCCCTGCGGAGCGCCATAGGGCGGGGGCGGCGAATAGGACGGCGGCGGATAGCCGGCCCCCGGTGGCGGGTAGGCCTGCGGATCGACCGGTGGCGGGTAGGCCTGCGGATCGACGGGCGGCGGGTACGCCTCCTGGTCGAACGAAGGCGGGTAGGCCGGCGCCTCAAAGGACGGCGCGTCGTCGGACGGCGGCGGGGACTCCGAAGGTTGCTGGGACTGCTCGATCGGTGGCGCCTCGTAGCCGCCCGACGGCGGCTCGGCCGCGCCCTCTCCCGCCTCGGATGACGGCGTCTGGCGTGCGTCTCCGCCCGGGTTCGTCATGGCGTCAAACCTAGCGCACCGGCCGAATCCCGGTGGTCGGTCGCCATTCGGGGCACGATTGGGGGCGCCGGGGCGTTGTCGGTCTGGACGTCGCCTGGTTGGCTGTCCGTAGGCCGGAGGAGATGAAACGATGACTAGTCCGCTACA
>JAVRPF010000732.1:0-3277 GCA_032162385.1 Mycobacterium sp. | reverse complement strand
CAAGACCATTCGGCTGCCGCCGTGGCCGACCCGGATCCCGCTGACGAAGGGGACGTCACGCACGCCGATCGACGTGCTGCTGTACGCGGCGTTGCTGATCGCCTTGCTGTTCGCTCTACTTTCGGAGGGCAGCGGCCCAATCCCTGAGCTGAACACCACCGTCGGCGTGCTGCCGACATGGCAGATCGCGACGATCCTCGGCATCCTGGCCGTGCTCGGCCTGCGCGACAAGGTGATCTTCCTGGCCGCCCGCGGTGAGGTGTACGCCTCGCTGGCGGTGTGCTTCCTGTTCAGCGGCGTCGACATGATCATCGCCGCCAAGCTCGTCTGCCTGGTGATCTGGCTCGGCGCAGCGACCTCGAAGCTCAACAAGCACTTCCCGTTCGTCATCTCGACGATGATGAGCAACAACCCGGTGTTCCGGCCGCGGTGGATCAAGCGCAGGTTCTTCGAGAAGTTCCCCGACGACCTGCGCCCGGGCCGGTTGTCGCGCTTCGTCGCGCACTTCAGCACCGCAATCGAGGGGCTGGTGCCGCTGGCGTTGTTCTTCTCGCACGGCGGTTGGCCGACGGCGATCGCCGCGTTCGTGATGCTGTGCTTCCACTTCGGCATCCTCAGCTCCATCCCGATGGGCGTCCCGTTGGAGTGGAACGTGTTCATGATGTTCAGCGTGCTGGCGCTGTTCGTCGGGCACGCCGGGATCGGCCTCGGCGACCTGCAGAGCCCGTGGCCGATCGTGTTGTTCGTCGTGGTCGCCGGGACCGTGGTGCTCGGAAACCTGTTCCCGCGCAAGGTCTCCTTCCTGCCAGGGATGCGGTACTACGCAGGCAACTGGGATACCACGCTGTGGTGTCTCAAGTCGTCCGCCGAGGAGAAGATCGCCAAGAACATCGTCGCGATCGCCAGCATGCCCGCCGCGCAGATGGAGAAGTTCTACGGCAGCAAGGAAACCGCGGAGATGTACCTCTACATGGGATATGCGTTCCGCGCCTTCAACACTCACGGCCGCGCCATGTTCACCCTGGCGCACCGCGCGATGGCCGGACAGAACGAGGACGATTACATGCTCACCGACGGCGAGCGGATCTGCAGTACCGCGATCGGGTGGAACTTCGGCGACGGCCACATGCACAACGAGCAGCTGATCGCCGCCCTGCAGGAGCGCTGCGGGTTCGAACCCGGCGAGGTCCGGATCCTGCTGCTCGATGCGCAACCGATCCACAAGCAGCGGCAGGAGTACCGCCTCGTCGATGCCGCGACGGGCGAGTTCGAGCGGGGGATCGTGCGGGTGGCCGACATGGCGACGCGCCAACCGTGGGACGACACGGTTCCGGTGCAGGTGACGTGGTCGGCGGCGGCCTCTACTGCATGACGTCGCGGACCTTGACGGTCTCCAACCCCTTCAGCAACAGGTCGCGCGCGGTGTCGAGGTGTTTGCGCCAGTGCGCTTCGGCGGCGGCGCCGTCGCCCGAGCGCAACAGTGTGATCAGGCGCCGGTAGGACCGCGTCAGCTTGTCGTAGTCGGCCTTCGACACCTCGCGGCGTTCGTTGATGACGAACGCCGTGTGGCGCACGGTGATCTCGTGCAGCATGCCCGCGATGATGGTCAGCGTGGCGTTGCCCGACATCTCTACCATCCGACGGTGAAACTCGCCGGTGACCTCGGCCAACCGGCCCGATTCCCACCCGGCGCGGACGTCTCGGACCAGCATGTCCTCCAGCTCGTCGTACGCCGCTGGGGTGGCCGCCTCCGTGAGCAGGCGCACCGCCATCGGTTCGATGCCCGCACGTGCCGCCATGACGTCGGCGATCGTCGCGCCGGACAACTCGAGCAGCAGGCCGGCGGGGCGGGCGACGATCTCCGGGCCGGGCACGCGCACCCGGGCTCCGGTACGCGAGCCGCGGCGGACCTCGACCAGCCGCTCGGATTCCAGCACCCGGACGGCCTCGCGCAGCGTCGGACGGCTGACGCTGAAGTGCGCCATCAGCTCGGCTTCGTTGGGCAGGAAGTCGCCGTCCTTGAGCTGGCCGTCGACCACCATGCGGCGTAGCGTCCCGGCGACCAGCTCGGCGGTCTTCGGCGAGCGGATCGCTGCGCCGGCCAATGGCACCACGGAATCCGGCCCGATCATGGGTGCCAGTGGTGTGGTGCGAGCCAATGCGTCTCCCGAGGTCTGGTCTGCGCGGCCGGTTGTACAACTCAGTAAAACATGTAGCTTCCTGCGAGGCCGGTGCGATCGGCCGTTTCCTACCAACCAGTAGGTTGACCTAGTAAACCTACTGTTCTAGTTTCGGTGATACTCACCCTGTGGTTTGCGAGATCCGTCAACCCCATTTCGAAGGAGTATTCCCATGGCTGAAGCCGTCATCGTCGAGGCGGTCCGATCTCCCGTCGGCAAGCGCAACGGCGGTCTTTCGGGCGTGCATCCCGGTGAACTGTCCGCCCAGGTGCTCAACGGCCTGGTCGAGCGCGCCGGCGTCGACCCCGCGATCGTCGACGACGTCATCTGGGGTTGCGTCATGCAGGCCGGTGAGCAGGCCCTCGACATCGCCCGCACCGCGGTGCTGGCCGCAGGCTGGCCCGAGACGGTGCCCGGCGTGACCGTCGACCGGCAGTGCGGATCCAGCCAGCAGTCGGTGCACTTCGCCGCGGCCGGCGTGGTGGCAGGCCACTACGACGTCGTCGTTGCAGGCGGCGTCGAGGTGATGTCGCGCACACCGATGGGCGCATCGCTTGCCAACGGCGGGCACCCCTACCCCGAGGCCTTCCGGAACCGCTACACCCAGACCCCGAACCAGGGCATCGGCGCCGAGATGATCGCCGAGCAGTGGGGCCTTTCGCGCACGATGCTCGACGAGTTCTCACTCGGCTCGCACGAGAAGGCAGCGGCGGCACAGGATTCCGGCGCGTTCGACGATCAGATCGTCGCCATCAAGGATCAGGACGGAAACCCGGTACTGAAGGACGAGGGTATCCGCCGCGGCACCCCGATCGAGAAGATGGCGCAGCTCAAGCCCGCCTTCAGGGAGGACGGCGTGATCCACGCCGGCAACTCCTCGCAGATCTCCGACGGCTCGGCCGCGCTGCTGTTCATGTCGGCGGAGAAGGCGAAGTCGTTGGGCCTCAAGCCGATCGCCAAGGTGCATACCGCGACCCTGGCCGGTGCCGACCCGGTGATCATGCTGACCGCGCCGATCCCGGCCACCCAGAAGGCGCTGAAGCGTTCGGGCCTCGCGATCGGGGACATCGGTGTGTTCGAGGTCAACGAGGCGTTCG
>JAVRPF010000731.1:0-3661 GCA_032162385.1 Mycobacterium sp. | reverse complement strand
AGCGAGATCTTCCCGGTGTTCAGCCGCAAGCCGATCTTCGGCTACACCACGCTGATCTATGCGACCCTGGCGATCGCGGCGCTGTCGGTCGCGGTGTGGGCGCACCACATGTACGCCACCGGCGCGGTGTTGCTTCCGTTCTTCTCGTTCATGACGTTTTTGATCGCGGTGCCCACCGGCATCAAGTTCTTCAACTGGATAGGCACGATGTGGAAGGGCCAGTTGACGTTCGAGACACCGATGTTGTTCTCAGTGGGCTTCCTGGTGACCTTCCTGCTCGGCGGCCTTTCGGGTGTGCTGCTGGCCAGCCCGCCGATCGACTTCCACGTCACCGACTCCTACTTCGTGGTGGCGCACTTCCATTACGTGCTCTTCGGCACCATCGTGTTCGCCACCTACGCGGGCATCTACTTCTGGTTCCCGAAGATGACGGGCCGGCTGCTCGACGAGCGGCTGGGCAAGTTGCACTTCTGGCTGACGTTCATCGGCTTCCACACCACCTTCCTCGTGCAGCACTGGGTGGGGGATGAGGGCATGCCCCGCCGATACGCCGACTACCTGCCGACCGACGGATTCACCACGCTGAACGTGATCTCTACCATCGGCGCGTTCATCCTGGGCATCTCGACGATCCCGTTCACATGGAACGTGTTCAAGAGCTGGCGCTACGGCGAGCCCGTCGTGGTCGACGACCCGTGGGGCTACGGCAACTCGCTGGAGTGGGCCACCAGCTGCCCGCCGCCGCGGCACAACTTCACCGAGCTGCCCCGGATCCGTTCGGAGCGGCCGGCGTTCGAGCTGCACTACCCGCACATGGTCGATCGGATGCGTGCCGAGGCGCACGTCGGACGGGCCCACGGTCCCGACGACGGCGACGTCACGCGACTCGACGACGAACACGTCCGCACCTGACGGTCGGCGGCGTCGCGGGGGCTGACTTCGGGGTGAATACGGCAAAGGGGTCGGTGCTGATCACCGTCACCGGTGTCGATCAGCCGGGCGTCACGTCGGCGCTCTTCGAGGTGCTCTCGGGGCATCAGGTCGAGTTGCTCAACGTCGAACAGGTCGTGATCCGGGGCAGGCTCACACTGGGCGTGCTGGTGGCCGGACCGGCCGAGGTAGCGGGCGGCGCCGACCTACGTGACCAGGTGCAGCGCGCCATCCACGGCGTCGGACTGGACGTCACCATCGAGCGCAGCGACGGGATGCCGGTGCTGCGCGAGCCGTCGACGCACACCATCGTGGTACTCGGCCGCCCCATCACCGCAGAGGCCTTCGGTGTGGTGGCCAGGGGAGTGGCGGCGCTCGGCGTCAACATCGACTTCATCCGCGGCGTCTCGGACTATCCGGTCACCGGGCTGGAGTTGCGCGTCTCGGTCCCGCCGGGGGCTGCCTACGGCCAACTGCAGGCCGCGTTGGCCCAGGTGGCGGTCCAGGAGAGCATCGACATCGCGCTCGAGGACTACAGCCTGTCGCGACGGGCCAAGCGCCTCATCGTGTTCGACGTCGACTCGACCCTGATCCAGGGCGAGGTCATCGAGATGCTCGCGGCCCGCGTCGGCGCGGAGGCCGCCGTGGCTGAGGTCACCGAGGCGGCGATGCGCGGCGAGTTGGACTTCGCCGAGTCGCTGCACCGGAGGGTGGCCACTCTGGCCGGCCTGTCGACCGAGGTGCTCGACGACGTGGCCGACCAGATCGAGTTGACCCCGGGAGCGCGTACCACGATTCGGACGTTGCGCCGCCTGGGCTTTCACTGCGGGATCGTCTCCGGCGGCTTCCGCCAAGTGATCGAACCGCTGGCGCACGAGTTGATGATGGACTTCGTCGCCGCCAACGAACTGGAGATCGTCGACGGCAAGCTCACCGGCCGGGTGGTGGGCAACATCATCGATCGGCCCGGAAAGGCCAAGGCGCTGCGGGACTTCGCCCAGCAGGCCGGGGTGCCGATGGAACAGACCGTGGCCGTCGGCGACGGCGCCAACGACATCGACATGCTGGCCGCGGCGGGCCTGGGGGTGGCGTTCAACGGCAAGCCGGCGCTGCGCGAGGTGGCCGACGCGTCGATCAGCCACCCGTACCTGGACACCGTGTTGTTCATCCTCGGCGTGACGCGCGGCGAGATCGAGGCTGCCGACGCCGTCGACGGGACGCTGCGCCGCGTCGAGATCCTCGACGAGTAGCGGGTCAGACCACTAGGGCATGCGGTTCTGCCCCCGCCGCGCCGGTAACGCTGCGCCACGCTCGGGCCAGTAGCGCGATCGCCTCGGTCAGCTGGTCGTCGGGCAGAGCGTAGGGCACGCGGATGAACCGTTCCAAGGTGCCGTCCACCCCGAACCGCGGGCCTGGCGGAATCTCGAGGCCCATGCGGGAGGCCGCCGCCGACAGCGCGGAACTCATGGGCGCGGGCAGTCGCACCCACAGCGACATCCCGCCCTTTCCTGGATCGGGTCGCCAGTCGGGCAGGTGTTCGTCGAGCAGCGTCAGCAGCAGCGCCCGCCGTGCGCGAAGAACATTGCGGCGCTCGGGAAGCCACTCGTCGGCAACGCCGAGAAGCCTTGCGGCGGCCAGTTGTTCGAGGATCGCCGTGCCCATGTCGATGGCAGGCCTCAGCGCCGCAATGGTCGTCAGCGTGCTGCGCTCGGCGCGGATCCAGCCGATGCGCAGGCCACCCCAACATGACTTCGACATCGAGCCGACGGTCAGTACCAGGTCACGCCGGGCGGTCATGGCCGCGGCGAGCGGTGCGGGCACCTGTTCGTCGAGCCAAATGTCCGTAATCGTCTCGTCGATGATGGTGCGGGTACGCGTCTCGGCGATGATCTGCGCCAACCGTTTTCGCCCCGCCGCAGGCAACGTCATACCGGTCGGGTTGTGATTGTCGGGAACCAGATAGGCCAGGCTCGGTGACAGCTGGCGCACCGCGGCGTCGACGGCGTCGAGGTCCCAGCCGTCACCCGTCATTGCCACCGGAACCGGTCGGATCCCGCGGGTGGCCATCGCGGCGAGGGCGCCGTGATAGGTGGGTTGCTCGACCAGCACCCGGTCCCCGGGCTGCGTGTAGGTGGCCAGAATCAGACCGATCGCGTGTAGCGCACCGGTGGTGACCATGATGTCGTCGGGGTGAGTGGGAAGACCTCGTGCGCAGTATCTTTCGGCGATCGCGACGCGAAGGGGCGGCACACCGGTCAGCTCGATACCGATGTCGTGCAGGTAGGGGTTGACCTCGTGGGCCGCCTCGGTGAACGCCTGCGAGACGGCGGCGACGGGCGCCGCCAGCGTGGCGGCGGCGAGGTTGACCGAAGCCGGTTCGCTGTGGCTGGGGACGGCGGCAGGCGTGACGGGCAACGCGGTCGTGCTGCGGGCCCCCCGCCGTCCGTTGAGGTAGCCGTCTTCGCGCATCTGCGTGTACGCGGCGGTGACGGTGGTGCGGGACACCCGCAGGGCATCGGCGAGCGCCCGCTCGCTGGGCAACTGGGCACCGACCGGCAGCCGGCCATCGACGATCAGCATGCGCAGACCGTCGGAGAGCCCCTGGTAGGCCGGACCGCTGTTACTGGACGTGCGCCAGTTACCCAGCTCGCGTGCAAGCAGGTCCACATCGAGCCTGCGTCCAACCAGTTCGTCCGTCATCGATGCCAGTTTGACGTAACTGGCTATTGAA
>JAVRPF010000730.1:0-3588 GCA_032162385.1 Mycobacterium sp. | reverse complement strand
ACGCTCCCGCGGCGCAACCTTCAGGTGGCCCGGCCGCACTACGCGCTCGGCGACGTGGTGAACCCAGAGGTGATCGCATCGGCGATCGAGCAGCACCTGGTGACATTAGGATTCGACGACGGCCCCGCCGACGTCGCGGTGGCGCTGACATTCACCGGCGCGCCCAGCTACCGGCGACTGCGGTCGTTCGCCGAAGGAATCACCGCCGGTCTGCGGCGGCGCGTGGCAGCCGGGCGGACGGTGTATCTGATGATCGACTCCGATGTCGCGCTGACCATCGGCACCATCCTGCGCGACGAGCTCTCGGTGACCAACGACCTGCTCATCCTTGATGGGATCGACCTACGCGACTTCGACTTCGTCGATCTCGGCCGGGTTCGGCGTCCGTCGAACACGGTGCCCGTCACGATCAAGTCGCTAGTGTTCGGCGCGCAGATCACCACCAATCCCAGTCCGGCCGCGGCGATGGTCTAGCCGCGATGGCCGAGTCATCGGAGCCGGCCGTCCTGCGGGCAACCGTCGCGACCGCCTGCCGGATTCTGGCGCATCAGGGTCTGGCCGCAGATGTCCTCGGTCATGTCAGCGTTCGCCTGGACGCCGACCGGATCCTGCTGCGCTGTCGAGGGCCCGAGGACCGCGGGCTGTTGTTCACGGAAGTCGAGGACATCCACGTCGTCGGCCTCGATGGCGCCGGCGAGCTTGGAGGTGGCTATTCCGTCCCGAATGAGTCCCACATCCACACCGAACTGTTTCGGTCCCGCCCCGACATCAAGGCCGTCGTCCACGCGCACCCGCGCGATCTCGTCGTCGCCGACCTGGCCGGCGTGGAGCTGCGAGAGGTGTTCGGCGCCTACAACATTCCAGCGTCGCGCCTCGCCCGGCAGGGCGTTCCGGTGTATCCGCGGCCGGTGCTGGTCAGCTCACCGGAGCTGGGCTCGCAGGTCGCCGCGGCGATCGGTGCTGCCGGGGTGTGCATACTGCGCGGTCACGGGCTCGTGGCGGTAGGGGAGTCGGTGGAGCAGGCGACCCTGCGCGCCCTGGACCTTGCCGAGCTGTCCCGGATCTCCACCGAAGTCGCGTTGCTCGGTGGGTCGCCCCGCGCCCTCTCCGATGAGGACCAACGGGGGTTGCCAGATCTCGGCTCGTCGTTCAACGATCTATCCCGCTGGCGCTATTACGCCAGCCGCCTGCGGGTTGAGGGACTCGGATTCGATTACAGCCCACCGTCGCTCCTGGCCAATGGCGTGATCCGCCGGCCGAGGTAGGTGCATTCCTGCTCATACGGCAACGCCGCCACGTCGCCTGCAGTCATCATCTTGATCAACTGACCGACCTGCCCGGTGAGCGGCAGAACCAGACCGCCGTTCTGGGCCAACGTCATGACGAAGTCCATGCCCTTCTCCTGCCACGTGAACCGACTGGAATCCCATCGACGCATGGTGCCGTTGTCGGCCGGACACTTGAAGAGCACCTCACGCATCCGCCCCTGGCAGCGGCGGTGCTTCAGTCGCGAGGGTCGAGGTCGTAGGCGATGACATCGAAGCCGCGGGCGAGGATTTGCCCGGCCATCGGGAGTCCCATGTCGCCAACACCGATGACTCCGATCATGATCCGTGCCTTTCGTCGAATGCAGTTGAGTGACCGCCATGTTGCCGCCGGGGCTTGGCGACTAAGACCTAATGGTATTACAATTAGTTTATTCGGGGTGCAGATCTCACCGCGCCGGATGACAGAACTGTGGAGAGGGCAAATAGTGCTGAGGGCAGACATCAACGAGTTGTTGACCCGGACCGGGCCAGGTACGCCGATGGGCGAGTTGTTCCGGCAGTACTGGATGCCGGCGATTCTGTCGGACGAGCTGCCCGAGAACGACTGCCCACCCGTGCGGGTAAAACTGTTGAGCGAACGGATGATCGCCTTCCGGGACAGCGAGGGTCGCTACGGGCTGATGGACGAGTTCTGCGCGCACCGCGGCGCATCCCTGTGGTTCGGCCGCAATGAGGGATCGGGCCTGCGGTGCCCTTATCACGGTTGGAAGTACGACGTCACCGGGCAGGCCGTCGAGATTCCGTCGGAACCCGAGAACAGCACGTTCTGCGCGCACGTCAAACTCACCTCCTATCCGTTGGTCAAGGTCGGCGACCTGCTGTGGACGTACATGGGTGATCCCGAAAAGCAGCCGCCGCTGCCCGAATTCGAGTTCGCGACGGTCCCGCCCGAGCAGACCTATTCCTCCAAGCGATGGCAGGAATGCAACTGGCTACAGGCGTTCGAGGGCGGCATCGACTCGAGCCATGTGTCCTTCCTGCACTCCGGGGGACTGAAGTCGGACCCGTTGTTCAAGGGCGCCAAGGGCAACGAGTACAACATGGCCGACCTCAAGCCGTTCTTCGAGGTCGCCGACTCCGAGGGCGGACTCTTCGTCGGCGCGCGTCGGAACGCCGAGGACGACAGCTACTACTGGCGGATAACCCCGTGGGTGATGCCGTGCTTCACGATGGTGCCGCCCCGCGGTGACCATCCGCTGCACGGCCACTTCTGGATTCCAATCGACGATGAGAACTGCTGGGCCTACTCCTTCGACTACCACCCGGTGCGACCGCTGACCGCCACCGAGGTGCAGGCGATGAAGGACGGCCATGGGGTGCACAGCGAGAACATCCCCGGCACCTACCGTCCGGCGGCCAATAAGGACAATGACTACCTGATCGACCGCGAGGCGCAGAAGCGGGGCGACACGTATTCGGGTGTCAAGGGCATCGCGATGCAGGATGCCTCGCTGCAAGAGAGCATGGGACCGATCGTGGATCGCACCAAGGAGATGCTGGTGTCGGCCGACAGCGGAATCATCAAGGCGCGACAACTGCTGAAGAGAGCGGTCGAAGCGTTGCGGGACAGGGGAGTAACGCCACCCGGAGTGGACCCCGCGCACCATCGCGTGCGCTCGGCCGCAGTCGTTCTACCGCGCGACGCGGCCTTCGCCGAGGCCTGCCGTGAGGATCTTTCGGTACGCGAGGGCGTGCCGCAGACGTCGGTATGAGCACCGCATTCCGACCGATACTCGGCAGCAGTTGCGCCAGGGCGACGACCTCGGCCGAGATGGGCTATCGCATCGACCGGCCGATCCTGGGACGTCAAGGAGCCCGCATCATCGGACTCGACACCGGGGCGGACGCGATCGTGCAACGCATCTCTGAAGAACCGTGGGGCCACGCCCGGTTCTTCTCACTCGCCGGGTCCGTCGGTGAAATAAGTGACGGCGGATCGGAATCGGTGGCGCTTCGCGGCACCGACGGTGCCGAGTCAAGCCTGCTTGCCGAACTCGACGTCGCCGACGTCGTCATCATGGTCGCCACCACCGACGCCGACGGAGCCGCAGCCACGATCATCGGTGCGGCGTGCACCGTGCGCGCAATCATGACCGCGGGGCTGGTCATCGGTGATCAAGCACTGGTGGGCGCGACGGTGGCCGCTGTTCGCCCACACGCACGGGTGCTGATGGTCAGCGGTGAACCGCATGACGTGATCGACCTGCTCAGTGCGCTGCGGGCGTGAAGGAGTATTGACGTGAGCAACAAAGTGCAGCTG
>JAVRPF010000729.1:0-3645 GCA_032162385.1 Mycobacterium sp. | reverse complement strand
GACGAGGCGACCCGCGTCGGCATGCCCTACGTCAACCAGCGCTGGCTGGGCGGCATGCTCACCAACTTCTCCACCGTGCACAAGCGCCTTCAGCGCCTCAAGGAGCTCGAGGCCATGGAGCAGACCGGTGGCTTCGAGGGTCGCACCAAGAAGGAAATCCTGATGCTGACGCGCGAGAAGAACAAGCTCGAGCGCAGCCTCGGCGGCATCCGCGACATGCAGAAGGTGCCGTCGGCGATCTGGATCGTCGACACCAACAAGGAGCACCTTGCGGTCTCCGAGGCCCGCAAGCTGAACATCCCGGTCATCGCGATCCTCGACACCAACTGCGATCCCGACCTCGTCGACTACCCGATCCCGGGCAACGACGACGCGATCCGCTCGGCCGCGCTGCTGACCAAGGTGATCGCGTCCGCGGTCGCCGAGGGCCTGCAGGCCCGCGCCGGTGCCGGCGCAAGTGGTGACAAGCCAGAGGTCGAGGGTGCCGAGCCGCTGCCCGAGTGGGAGCAGGAGCTGCTGGCCAGCGCAACGGCCCCCGGCACTCCGGCCGTCGCGACCGACGCCGCTGCTGCACCTGCCCCGACCGAGACAACCACGGAAGGCTGAGATGCCGAACTACACCGCTGCCGACGTCAAGAAGCTTCGGGACTTGACCGGCGCCGGAATGCTCGACTCGAAGAACGCGCTGGTTGAGGCCGACGGCGACTTCGACAAGGCCGTCGAACTGCTGCGGATCAAGGGCGCCAAGGACGTCGGCAAGCGCGCCGAGCGTGCCACTGCCGAAGGTCTGGTCGTGGCCAAGGACGGCGCGCTGGTCGAGCTCAACTCCGAGACCGACTTCGTCGCCAAGAACGCCGAGTTCCAGGCGCTCGCCGACCTGGTCGTTACCGCCGCGGCAGCGGCCAAGGCGACCGACGTCGACGCGCTGAAGGCCGCGAAGGCGGGCGACAGCACCGTCGAGCAGGCCGTGGCGGACATGTCGGCCAAGATCGGCGAGAAGCTCGAGCTGCGTCGCGTCGCGTACTTCGACGGCAACGTCGAGACGTACCTGCACAAGCGGGCGGCCGATCTGCCGCCGGCTGTGGGTGTGCTCGTCGAGTACCAAGCGGGTGACGCGCAGAAGGGCGTAGCCGCCGCTCACGCGGTGGCCCTGCAGATCGCCGCGCTGAAGGCCAAGTACCTGACGCGTGACGAAGTGCCCGAGGAGCTAGTGGCCAACGAGCGCCACATCGCCGAGGAGACGGCCCGCAACGAGGGCAAGCCCGAGCAGGCCCTGCAGAAGATCATCGAGGGTCGGCTCACCGGCTTCTACAAGGACGTCGTGCTGCTGGACCAGCCGTCGGTGTCCGACAGCAAGAAGTCGGTCAAGGCACTGCTCGACGAGGCCGGCGTGACCGTGACACGGTTCGTCCGGTTCGAGGTCGGCCAGGCCTGAGCGCCCAACGAAACTTGAGCGGCTGACCGCGCTGCTCTCGAGGAGACCCCGCGTCCCCACCGGCGATCCCGGTTGGCGCGGGGTTTCTATTTGAGTGGGTGACCCGGCGCGTTTGGGTGGGTGACCCGGGACGCGCGCACTATTAGACACGTTTAGGGTCTGGGCTATGACGTTGGTTTCCGCGTTCGACGATGACGCGCTAGGGGAGTTGGACGCCGTAGGGGTGGCCGAGGCCTTGAGGTTCGGCGCAATGTCCCCGACGGACGCGATCGATGCGGCTATCGCCCGCACTGAGAAGGTCAACCCGGAGTTGAACGGCCTGGCGTACGAGGCGTTCGATCGCGCCCGCACCCGTGCTGGCGCCGCGCATGCCTACGGTGGTTACTTCGACGGCGTGCCGACCTTCGTCAAGGACAACGTCGCCGTGGCGGCCATGCCCACCATGGAGGGCGCCGACGCGTGGCACCCACGACCGGAGGCTGCCGATGGCGACTTCGCCCGCGCCTATCTGTCCACCGGCCTGATCCCGCTGGGCAAGACGCAGATGTCGGAGTTCGGCTTCAGCGCCTCCGCCGAACATCCGCGACTCGGGCCGGTCCGCAACCCCTGGAACTCCGACTACACCGCGGGAGCGTCGTCGTCGGGGTCCGGCGCGTTCGTGGCCGCCGGCGTGGTGCCGATCGCGCACGCGAACGACGGCGGCGGATCGATCCGGATCCCGGCCTCCTGCAACGGACTGGTCGGACTCAAGCCATCACGGGGCCGACTGCCCCTGGACAAGAACATGCGCCAGATGCCGATTCGGATCGTGGCCAACGGAG
The DNA here is from genome assembly GCA_032162385.1 of Mycobacterium sp. Classification (GTDB taxonomy): domain Bacteria; phylum Actinomycetota; class Actinomycetes; order Mycobacteriales; family Mycobacteriaceae; genus Mycobacterium. The sequence continues at coordinate 1,389 of JAVRPF010000729.1, read as the reverse complement.
TGGTCACCCGGTCGGTCCGGGACACGGCCGCCTTCTACCGCGAGGCCGAAAAGGTTTGGCGCAACACCAAGCTCGCGCCGATCGGCGACCTCAAGGGACCGGGGCGGGATCGATTGCGCGTCGCCGTGTTCACCAAGTCCATCAGGCGGGAATGCAGCCCAGAAGTCCGGGACGTGACGTTGACTACCGCCGCGCTGCTCGAAGGGATGGGCCACCGCGTCGAACATTTCGGCGAACCGCCGGTGCCGCAATCCTTCATCGACGACTTCTTGCTGTACTGGGCGTTGCTGTCACTGGCGTTGGTGCGCGGTGGCAAGAAGCGGTTCGGCGGGTCCTTCGACCGCGCCCGGCTGGACAACCTGACACTGGGCCTGGAGAAGCACGCCAGCCGCAACCTGCGCCGCCTACCGGCGGCGATCGCGCGCCTGGCGGCCCTGCGCAGGCGAATGCTCAAGCAGCTGGGGGACTATGACGTCCTGCTGACCCCGACGCTGGCCGGGGAGCCGCCCCGCATCGGTCATCTCGATCCCACCGCCGACTACGACCAGATCATCGACCGACTGGTGGACTGGGTGGCGTTCACGCCGCTGCAGAACGTCACCGGCGATCCAGCGATCTCGCTGCCCCTGGCGCAGTCGGCGAACGGGTTGCCGATCGGCATGATGTTCAGCGCGCAACTGGGCCACGATGCCACGCTGCTGCAGCTCGCCTACGAGCTCGAAGAGGCCAGCCCGTTCCGCGGCATCCAGACGGCCGATCGCTAGCCGTCGAACGCAGGCGGCCGCAAGGCCGTCCGGTGCGGATTCGAAGGTGGCGATGAATGGCTCGGGCGGGATGCGGTCCGACCGTTCGGCGCATCCGCCGGCGAAGATGGCAACAGCGGCGAGTATGGCTGTGAGAGCTCGCACTTGGGTGCCGTAGGGCCGTTTGGGTGTCCGGCCGCTGCTTTCCGACGAGTCGTTGGATGTGCCGGTCCGGCGACCGGCTTGGAGCGCCAGCGCACTCAGTGCACGGCGCGATCGGGCGTCCGGCGGAATCCCGACGACGAAATCCGTTGCCTCTACGACACATCGAAGTAACCCACCATGGGGCGAGTTAACCTGGCCGACACTGGCCGTAGGCACTGGCGAAACACGGCGATCTCACCATCCTTCGTGTGGAGACCTCTGCGCCCACAACCGTTCGATCACCGGCGATCGCCACCGCGGCATCGGGGAGCACGTTCATGTGTCTCGTCCGGTTCGCGCTGGCGAACATCCGCCGTCGTCCCGAACGGTTCGTGCTGTCCGTTCTCGGCATCGCCCTCGCGATCGCCTGTGTCACCATCGTCCGCACGATCTCGGCGGGTTTCGCCATCACGGGGGCCGACTCGGTCACCGACGTGCTCGG
>JAVRPF010000728.1:0-10230 GCA_032162385.1 Mycobacterium sp. | reverse complement strand
GCGCCGGCTGGTTCGAGCTCGAACACCGGCAGCTGGGCTTCAAATTCGGCACGTTCACCGAGCGATTCGAGAAGCTCGAGGAAGCGCTCCAGATCATCCTCCCGATGATCCACGGCGAGCGGCCCACATTCTCGGGCAAGTGGTATCACACCGAGAGCGCGATCAACGAGCCCCGCTACCGCGACCACATCCCGGTGATGCTCGGCGGCAGCGGCGAGAAGAAGACGTTCAGGCTGGCCGCGCGCTACGCCGATCACCTCAACCTGATCACCCCGATGTCAGAGCTGGGCCACAAGCTAGATGTGCTCAAGCAGCGCTGCGAGGAAGCCGACCGCGATCCTTCGACGCTGGAAACCTCGACGCTGCTGACCGTGGTGCTCGACGGCCACGACACCCGGCGCGATGTCGCCGAGGCGATCGGCGGTCGCGCCGTGCGCGGCACCGCCGAACAGGTGGCAGAACAGATCAAGACCAACGTGTTCGACGTCGGCGTCGACGGTGTGATTGTCAACCTGCCCACCCACGGCTATACGCCAGGGGTCATCACCAAGGTCGGAGAGGCGCTAAAGCCGCTGGTCTCGGCCTGAGGTGCACCCCGACTAGCGGGCATCTGAAGCCCGTCACGCCAATACCCTCCAGACCTATCGGGTTAGCTCGTTGGAGATGTCCCAGAGTTTGCCTCTGGTGGCGCAGCGAATGTCAGGCGGTACGGCGAATGCCCCGTTTGAGGAGCATCTCGCGCTCCGACTCGCTCAGCCCTCCCCAGATGCCGTAGGGCTCACCGACGCCGAGGGCGTGGGTGCGGCACTGCGTGATGACCGGGCAACTCCGGCACATCTCCTTGGCGCGCATCTCACGCTGTGCGCGGGCCCGGCCGCGCTCTCCGTCGGGATGGAAGAACATCGACGAATCGACACCTCGGCAAAGGCCCTGCATTTGCCAATCCCAGATGTCTGCGTTGGGTCCGGGTAGCTGCTGCGGCTGTGGCATTAGGAAAACCCCTCTCTGCGCACCCCTTTCGCGTATTGCGAGAGGGCGTGGTTCGTGGAACCGATCCGAGCACGGTGTCGCCAGTGACTACTCGTGCACACAACGTAGAAGGGCTCACGAAATTCAGTCAATAGCCCGAACATGTGCTCAAGGGCATATCCGCAGCTGGAGAATTTACATCACGTTCATCATTGCGACCCTCCCGCAACGATAAGCGTGATGACGAAACGGCCTCCAAATGATCACGAGTCCCGTTCCCGCTGCTCGCAGCGAACGGCATTGCACCCCTAACTTCTACCGTTCAGTAGGCAGTTGATACCGAATTAACATGCCCACCATCAACTGTTAACCAATGTTGAATCTGCGACACATTGATACCCGTGCCCGCCGGTACCGGGTTCCCCCCGCAGCACACGTCGACGTATTGATAGCGTCCCGATCCGATGGATATCCTGGCCCGCGCCGCCTTCGGCGACGATCCTGGTCGCTGGCCACTGCCCGCGGCGAGGACGCCGCTGCAGACGTGGCAGCGTGCGGTGGCGGTCGGCGGTCAGGGTCGATACGCCAGTGGCTTCGCCGACCTGGACGCCCTCGACCGCGCGCCCGGGGCGGGATCACTCGCTTCGCTGGCGCTGAGCACCAGGGCGTCGTTCGTGCGTCAGCTCGGCAGGCACGTCGACGCGCGGTCGTGGGACGGCCGCGCCCTCGCGCTGGCGGGACCCGACGCCGAGGCGCGCTCCGACGCGTTGATCGGACTGGCCGCCGACGCGCTCGGCGTCGGTCGCTTCGGGACATCGGCACGGCTACTGGAGCGGGCCCGCGAGGGCATCGGGGACGCGTCGCCGGGGCGATTGCCGGTGCGGTTCGGCTGGGTGTCTGCCGAGTTGTCGATGTTCACCGGAGATGGCGCGGCAGCGCTCGGCCACGCCGAACGTGCCGTCGGGCTCGCGGAGTCGACCGGCTCCGCGCGACACGCCGCCAAGTCGGATGTGGTGCTCGCCGCAGCGCTGTGCAGCGCCGGCGATCCGGACGCGGCTCGTCGTGTCGCCGACGCCGCGCTGACGGTCACCGAGCGGCTCGGTTTAGTTCCGCTGAGCTGGGCATTGGCGTGCCTACTGGCTGACGTCGGCAGTGCCGTCCACCCACCGGACCGGATCGCCACGATCCGTGACGAATCCGCCGATGCGGTACGCCACAGAGGGGGCGTGTGGGCAGGCCACTGACGCGGGTTGTCACGGCCTGATCATTACTCTTTACCTGACACAACCGTTTTGGGGTGCGCCTCATCCGTAACGCTGGAGATAACACTCGCGATGACAAGTTCGGGAGATGGTCTCGATTCTGTCGTTGCTGAGGCGGTGGCAGGCGATCGAGATGCACTCCGGACGGTGCTGGAGACCATCCGTCCGATCATCGTCCGGTATTGCCGGGCGAGGATCGGGACAGCGGATCGAAGTGGGCTCTCAGCAGACGACGTGGCTCAGGAGGTGTGCTTGGCCGCCATCACGGCGCTGCCGCGCTACAAGGATCAGGGACGACCGTTCCTGGCCTTCGTATACGGCATCGCCGCTCACAAGGTTGCCGACGCTCACCGCGCCGCCGGGCGAAACCGTGCCGACGCCACCGACACGCTGCCCGACCGAGCCTCGTCCTGGGCCGGCCCTGAGCAGATGGCGATCGACGCAGAGTCGTCTGCCCGGATGGACAGGCTGCTGGCGACGCTGCCCGAGAAGCAGCGCGAAATCATCATCCTTCGCGTCGTGGTCGGCATGAGCGCCGAGGAGACGGCCGAAGCCGTCGGCAGCACGGCGGGCGCCGTCCGGGTCGCCCAGCACCGCGCGCTGGCCCGGCTGAAGTCCGAGATCGGCACGACGAGGCACGACCATGCCTGATTTCGGACGCTGGACCGGCAACGGCGGAGACCCGTCGCTCAATGACATCAACCGCGACGAGCGGTTCCTCGACGCCCTCGCGTCGAACCAGCCGGTGTACGCCACCGATCCCAGTGAAGCGGAACTGGCGTTCCTGCTCTCGGACTGGCGTGACGAGATTCGCGACACCCCGGTCACGACGGTCGTGACGGACCGCGACGCAGCCATCGCGTTGCGCGGGAGCCTCGACTCCCGCAAGCGCACCAGGACCTCGCTGGCACTCGTCGGATCGGCCGCTGCGGCGCTGCTCGTCCTTGGTGGGTTCAGTGCCGCCGTGTACGGCGCCGGCCCTGGCGACACGCTCTACGGCGTGCGAACCATGCTCTTCGGCGCTCAACCGTCGGCGCGCGACGACCAGGTGGTGCTGGCCTCGCAGCAACTCGCGCAGGTGCAGCAGCTGATCGAGCAGGGCGACTGGCAACAGGCGCAGGACAAGCTGGTCACGCTATCCACCACCGTGCAGGGCGTCGACCAGGTCAAAGACCAGCACGAGCTGGTCCAGCAGTGGAATGCGTTGGCCTTCAAGGTGGCCGAGCAGGATCCCGCCGCAACGCTGCCGCCGCCCGATCAGCCGCAACCGGTGCTGCCGCTGTCGCCGCTGACCCTGCTGCCGGTCCCGGTGATCGAGGACACCACGACGTCCACGTCTACCTCGACCTCGGGGGACTCGTCGACCTCCACGTCGGACTCGTCGACCTCGCCGTCGGAGACGCCGCCGCCGTCGGACCTGGTCATCGCGACCAGCACCACGCCGCCGTCGACCACCCCGTCCTCCTCGACGTCCACGTCCCCCCCGACGTCTACGTCTACGTCCACCTCGACGTCCACGCCGCCGTCCACGACCACCACGACGACGACGACCTCGCGGCAGCCCGCCGCGTTGCCGCCGTCCTCATTGCCGCCGTCGACAGTGTCGGTGCCGTCGTCCGCGCCGGCGCCGCCTGCCGTCGTCGCGCCACCCCCGGTCGTTGCGCCGCCTGCCGTCGTCGCGCCGCCGCCCGTCGTCGCGCCGCCCCCGGTGAGCGTGCAACCGCCCGCCTCGCAGCCACCCATCGCGGGCACCCCGACGACCAGCGAGGCGCCGCCCGCGGTGGTCGGGCCGACCGCGCCCAAGCAGGCGGAAGAGCCGGTTCAACCCGCGCCGCCGCCGGAAGCGAAGTCACCGCCGCGGGAACCCCAAGAAGTGGTGACCACCACCGTCGCGCCGCCGGCTCGCAACGGCAACTGAGGCGAATTAAGCGTTCAGCGATATCCGTCGGGTTCCGACGCCGCTTCGTTCAACGAAGCGTCGGCGTATCCGCGGCAGTAATCCCAGGTCACGTAGGCGTCGGGTTCCGGATCGTAGGCCGGCTCGTGCGGCCGCACCGTACCATCGACCAGGAGTTGCAGCAGGTTGGCACGCAACATGTCCCAGTCGTGGTAGTGGTCCTGCTGGCACTCGTCGCAGCACACCACCAGACCGCGAATTCCCTTGTGCGCCAACAACGCCTCATAGACCGCCAAGTCGGCGAGATCCGCCTCGACGGCGGTGCGTTCCTGCGGGTCCAGCGGCTGGCCCGGTTCGATTGCGTCGAGCGCTGCGGAAGGGTCGCAGGGGTCGTCGGCGAACGGGTCGGGCGGCAAACCCGGCGGCAGGTGGTCGCGCACGCTTCCACATTACGCAGCACCGCCGTCATCGCGCCAGCCGTCCTCGCCGCAACACCCAGCTCCGAACCTCGTGTGAGGCCAGCCACCGTCGGCAGTCCCGATAAGATGGACATTTAGTTCTGCGCCGTCTGGAGGCCCCACCCATGTCGATCGCTGAAAGCAGCCTTCCCATCGCCGTTCCGGTGCCGACCGGGGGCGACGATCCGACCAAGATCGCGATGCTCGGGCTGACCTTCGACGACGTCCTGTTGCTGCCCGCCGCCTCCGATGTGGTGCCCGCGAACGCCGACACATCCAGCCAGCTGACCAAGCGCATCCGACTGCGGGTGCCGCTGGTCAGCTCCGCGATGGACACCGTCACCGAGTCGCGGATGGCCATCGCCATGGCGCGCGCAGGCGGCATGGGCGTGCTGCATCGCAATCTGCCCGTCGCCGAGCAGGCCGGGCAGGTAGAGACGGTGAAACGGTCCGAGGCGGGCATGGTCACCGACCCCGTCACCTGCTCGCCGGACAACACGCTGGCCGAGGTCGACGCGATGTGCGCGCGGTTCCGGATCTCCGGCCTGCCCGTGGTGGATGCGCTCGGCTCGTTGGTGGGGATCATCACCAACCGCGACATGCGCTTCGAAGTCGACATGAGCAAGCCCGTCGCCGAGGTGATGACCAAGGCGCCGCTGATCACCGCGCAGGCGGGCGTCACCGCCGACGCCGCGCTGGGTCTGTTGCGGCGCAACAAGATCGAGAAGCTCCCGATCGTCGACGGCCACGGCAAGCTGACAGGTCTGATCACCGTCAAGGACTTCGTCAAGACCGAGCAGTTTCCGCTGGCCACCAAGGACAGCGACGGCCGGCTACTGGTCGGTGCCGCGGTCGGCGTCGGTGGCGACGCCCGCGAGCGGGTGATGACACTGGTCGACGCGGGTGTCGACGTGCTGATCGTGGATACCGCGCACGCCCACAACCGCGGCGTGCTCGACATGGTCCACTGGGCCAAGACCGTGGTCGGCGATCGCGTCGAGGTGATCGGCGGCAACATCGCCACCCGGGCCGCCGCGGCCGCGCTGGTCGAGGCGGGCGCGGATGCGGTGAAGGTCGGCGTCGGCCCGGGTTCCATCTGCACCACGCGGGTGGTCGCCGGCGTCGGCGCCCCGCAGATCACCGCCATCCTGGAGGCCGTCGCAGCGTGTGCGCCGTCGGGCGTTCCTGTGATCGCCGACGGTGGCCTGCAGTACTCGGGCGACATCGCCAAGGCCCTGGCTGCTGGTGCGTCGACGGCGATGTTGGGGTCGTTGCTGGCCGGTACCGCCGAGGCGCCTGGCGACCTGATCTTCGTGAACGGCAAGCAGTTCAAGAGCTACCGCGGCATGGGTTCGCTGGGCGCCATGCAGGGCCGCGGCGCTGACGGCGCCGACAAGTCCTACTCGAAGGACCGTTACTTCCAGGATGACGTATTGAGCGAGGACAAGCTGGTGCCCGAGGGCATCGAGGGCCGGGTGCCGTTCCGCGGTCCGCTGTCGACCGTCATCCACCAGCTGACGGGTGGCCTGCGCGCCGCGATGGGCTACACCGGTTCGGCCACCATCGAGCATCTCCAGCAGGCACAGTTCGTGCAGATCACTGCAGCCGGCCTCAAGGAGAGCCATCCGCACGACATCACCATGACCGCTGAAGCGCCCAACTACTACGCTCGCTGAGAGCCCGGGGGAACCACACGCATGCGTGACTTGGTCGAGATCGGCATGGGCCGAACAGCTCGTCGCACCTATGAGCTCGCCGATATCAACATCGTGCCGTCGCGGCGCACGCGCTCGTCGCAGGACGTGTCGACGGCCTGGCAGCTCGATGCGTACCGGTTCGAGATCCCCGTCGTCGCCCACCCCACCGACGCCCTGGTGTCGCCGGAGTTCGCCATCGAGCTGGGGCGGCTCGGCGGGCTGGGCGTGCTCAACGGCGAGGGCCTGATCGGCAGGCACGTCGACGTCGAGGCCAAGATCGCCCAGGTGTTGGAGGCCGCGGCCAAGGAACCGGAACCGTCGGCAGCCATCCGTCTGCTGCAGGAACTTCATTCCGCACCGCTGAACCCGGAACTGGTGGGTGCCGCGGTGGCGCGCATCCGCGACGCGGGCGTCACCACTGCCGTGCGGGTCAGCCCGCAGAATGCGCAGGCCCTGACGCCCGCGCTGATAGCGGCAGGCATCGATCTGCTGATCATCCAGGGCACCATCATCTCGGCCGAGCGCGTCGCCCAGGACGGCGAGCCGCTGAACCTCAAGACGTTCATCTCCGAGCTCGACGTCCCCGTCGTCGCCGGAGGCGTGCTCGACCATCGCACCGCGTTGCACCTGATGCGCACCGGCGCGGCGGGTGTCATCGTGGGCTACGGGTCGACCGCGGGCGCCACCACCAGCGACGAGGTGCTCGGCATCAGCGTGCCGATGGCCACCGCGATCGCCGACGCCGCCGCGGCCCGGCGGGAGTACCTCGACGAGACCGGCGGCCGCTACGTGCACGTCCTGGCCGACGGCGACATCCACACCTCGGGCGAGTTGGCCAAGGCGATCGCGTGCGGCGCCGACGCGGTGCTGTTGGGCACGCCGCTCGCCGCCGCGGAGGAGGCCCTGGGTGGCGGTTGGTTCTGGCCCACCGCGGCCGCCCACCCGTCGCTACCGCGTGGCGCTCTGCTTCAGGTGGCGTTGGGGGAACGGCCATCGTTGGAGCAGGTACTCAGCGGGCCGTCCGACGACCCGTTCGGCGGACTGAACCTGGTCGGCGGCCTGCGCCGGGCGATGGCCAAGGCCGGGTACTGCGACCTCAAGGAGTTCCAGAAGGTCGGCCTGGCCGTCGGGTCCTAGCTCCGCGCGAGCAAACGGATTTAGGGTCGGCTATCTAGAAGCTACTTGAGAGTAGGTTCATAATTCTCCGATGAAGCCTGACTACGACGTTCTGATCATCGGCTCGGGGTTCGGGGGCAGTGTCAGCGCACTGCGGCTGACCGAGAAGGGCTATCGCGTTGGCGTCCTCGAAGCGGGTAGACGCTTTGCCGACGAGGAATTCGCCAAGACTTCGTGGAACCTACGCAAGTTCCTGTGGATGCCCAAGCTGGGCATGTACGGGATCCAGCGCATCCACCTACTTCGCAACGTAATGATCCTGGCCGGCGCGGGCGTGGGCGGCGGCTCGCTCAACTACGCCAACACGCTGTACGTGCCACCGGAGCCGTTCTTCGCCGACCCGCAGTGGGAGCACATCACCGACTGGCGTGCCGAGTTGATGCCGCATTACGAGCAAGCCAAACGCATGCTCGGCGTCGTGATGAACCCCACTTTCACCGATGCCGACCGCATCCTCAAGGAGGTCGCCGACGACATGGGCGTGGGCGACACCTTCGTCCCGACGCCCGTCGGCGTCTTCTTCGGCCCCGACGGTGAGAAGGCGCCAGGCAAGACCTTCGCCGACCCGTACTTCGGCGGCGCGGGCCCGGAGCGGACCGGTTGCATCGAGTGCGGTTCCTGCATGACCGGCTGCCGGTACGGCGCCAAGAACACCTTGTTGAAGAATTACCTGGGTCTCGCGGAATCGGCTGGCGCACATGTGCATCCGATGACTACGGTGACGAGTTTCCAGCAGCGCGGCGACGGCACGTGGGAGGTCAGCACCGCGGGCACCGGCCGCTGGCTGCGCAGGCGCAAGCGGACGTTCACCGCCAAGCACCTGATCCTTGCCGCAGGCACCTACGGCACCCAGAAGCTGCTGTTCAAGATGCGCGACACCGGCACCCTGCCGAAGCTGTCCGACATGCTCGGCGTGCTGACCCGGACCAACTCGGAATCCATTGTGGGTGCGGCCCGCTATGAGGTCAGGCCCGACCTCGACCTGACCCACGGGGTGGCGATCACGTCCTCGATCCATCCCACCTCCGACACCCACGTCGAACCGGTCCGGTACGGCAAGGGCTCCAACGCGATGGGGCTGTTGCAGACGCTGATGACCGACGGCACCGGACCGCAGGGCACGGACGTGCCGCGCTGGAAGCAGTTCTTGACCAACGCCCGTGAGGACCCGCGCGGAACCCTTCGGATGCTCAACCCGGGGGGATGGAGCGAGCGGACCGTGATCGCCTTGGTCATGCAGCACCTGGACAACTCGATCACCACCTTCACCAAGCGCGGCAAGTTGGGACTGCGGAGGATGACCAGCAAGCAGGGCCACGGCCTGCCGAACCCGACGTGGATCCCGGCAGGCAACGAGGTCACTCGCCGCATCGCCGAGAAGATCGACGGCGTCGCGGGCGGCACCTGGGGCGAGCTGTTCAACATCCCGCTGACCGCGCACTTCCTCGGCGGCGCCGCGATCGGTGACACCGTCGAGCACGGCGTCATCGATCCGTATCAGCGGGTGTACGGATACCCGACGCTGCACGTCATGGACGGCGCGGCGATCTCGGCGAATCTCGGCGTCAACCCGTCACTGTCCATCACCGCCCAGGCGGAGCGCGCCGCATCGCTGTGGCCGAACCATGGTGAGGTGGATCAGCGTCCGGTGCAAGGGGAGTCGTACCGCCGGCTGGCGCCGATCGCACCCACGCATCCGGTGGTGCCCGCCGAAGCTCCTGGCGCGCTGCGACGGCTGCCGATCGAACCGGTCACCTCCGCCGGCTGATCTCGTCCGGCCCCGCCCCGCCGCCGAGGGTGAGTCAGCCGGTCCCCACTAGACTGAGCCGGTGGAATCCGCAGCACAACGCCCCGTTCTGGTGGTCGACTTCGGCGCGCAGTATGCGCAGCTGATCGCGCGGCGTGTCCGCGAAGCGCGGGTGTATTCGGAGGTCATCCCGCACACCGCGACAGTCGACGAGATCAAGGCACGGGATCCCCAGGCGATCGTCCTGTCCGGCGGACCGGCCAGCGTGTACGCCGAGGGCGCACCGCAACTCGATCCCGCGCTGTTCGACCTCGACGTACCGGTCTTCGGCATCTGCTACGGCTTCCAGGCGATGGCGCAGGCGCTCGGCGGCACCGTGGCGCGCACCGGCACCAGCGAGTACGGCCGGACCGAGTTGAAAGTGACTGGCGGACAACTTCATTCGGACCTGCCCGGCACCCAGCCGGTGTGGATGAGTCACGGCGACGCGGTCACCGAAGCGCCGGCCGGATTCGACGTCGTCGCGGTGAGCTCCGGGGCCCCGGTGGCGGCGTTCGAGGACCGCGCCCGTCGACTCGCCGGCGTCCAGTACCACCCCGAGGTGCTGCACACGCCGCACGGCCAGCAGGTGCTGAGCCGATTCCTGCACGAGTTCGCGGGCATCGGCGCGACGTGGACGGCCGCCAACATCGCCGACGCGCTGGTCGAGCAGGTGCGGAGTCAGATCGGTGACGGGCGGGCGATCTGTGGTCTGTCGGGTGGAGTGGACTCGGCGGTGGCCGCCGCGCTGGTGCAGCGCGCCATCGGCGACCGGTTGACGTGCGTGTTCGTCGACCACGGATTGCTACGGGAGGGCGAGCGGGGCCAAGTTCAGCGTGACTTCGTCGCCGCCACGGGTGCGAACCTGGTCACGGTCGACGCCGAGGAGCGCTTCCTGCAGGCGCTGGCCGGGGTCACCAACCCGGAGGGCAAGCGCAAGATCATCGGCCGGGAGTTCATCCGGGCGTTCGAGGGCGCGGTGCGG
>JAVRPF010000727.1:0-5605 GCA_032162385.1 Mycobacterium sp. | reverse complement strand
GCGCCGAAGTACATCGGGATGGTGAGGAAGCCGACCATGCCCATGTCGTGGAAGCAGGGCAGCCAGCTGACCATGACGTCCTTGTCGACGTCGTACTGGGCGCCGATGAACATCGCCTCGGCGTTGGAGTGGATGTTGCGGTGGGTGATCTGGACGGCCTTGGGAGACCCGGTCGATCCGGACGTCAGCTGCATCAGCGCGAGATCGTCCTCGCTGGTTTGGACGGGGTCGATGGGGTCGGCGGCGAGCAGATCGGTGACGGTGAGGACCGTGATGCCCTTCTCCTCCAGCACCGGGATGGCGACCAGGAAGGGTTCGGAGACGACGACGGCCTTGGCCTCGATCATTCCGATGACGTTCATGGTGTCCTCGGCCCAGACCACCAGGTCGGTGCGCGGGGTGGGCTGGTGCAGCATCGTCAGGCTCGCGCCACGCATCCACAGGCCCTGGGCGGTCGGGGCGATCTCCACCGGGAAGCCGGCCAACACGCCGACCGCGTCGCCGTGTCCGACGCCTGCAGCGGCCAGTCCACCCGCGATGCGGCGGGCCCGCTCGTGAACCTCGCCCCAGGTCTGACGGATCGGCTCGTGCGGCTCACCGGTGACCATCCCCGTCGTCACCGTCCGGGCGTTGCGGTACATCTTGTCGGTAAATCTGCTCACGACGACCTCCTGGGTTCAGGCGCCACTGCCCGGTATTCCATGCTCCGCCAGCTGGTGGGCGCGCTCGAGAAGGCGCGCACACACGATTCGGGAGCGGTTTTGTTTCGAAAGGGTGATGCCTGCGACAGCCCAGCCAACCAGGAAGAGGTTGCCCAGGGGAAATCCAGACGGTCAGCTCTACCGCTGCGAATTCTCCCATCGAGATGTCCGATGGGAGAAGCTGGCGCGTGGGACGCGTGACCGCTAACCTTCACCGTTGATCATCTTAAGAGACTCTTAAGTAACTGCCAAACCAACGCATGAATTGAGGCGTGGGTCACACCTAGGTGTGCGCGGACGGCGTCGGCACGACGCGGGCGCCGTGTACCGGGCCGCTGGCCGCCCGGACCGTGCGGCAAACGCCCGCTCCGGCCAACTCCACCCCGACGTCGATCGCCGAGGACGCCGATGAGCACAGGAACGCGCACGTGGGCCCCGAGCCCGACACGATGCCTGCGAGTGCGCCCGCGTCCTCGCCGGCCCGCAGCGTGCGGCGCAGCCCCGAGTCCAGACTCAGTGCCGCCGGCTGCAGGTCGTTGCCGAGCAGCGGCGCCAGCTGCGCGGCGTCCCCCGAGGCGAGCGCCGCGAGCAGCGGCTCGGGCTCCGCGAGCCGGGGCGCCTGGTCGCGGCCGGGGTCCGCGCGCAGCCGGTCGATCTCGCCGAACACCTTCGGCGTCGACAGCCCGCGCTTGGCGAATGCAAGCACCCAGTGGAACGTGTTGCGGGCCAATACCGTAGCCAGCTGTTCGCCGCGACCGGTACCCAGAGCCGTGCCACCATGCAGGGCGAAGGGCACGTCACTGCCCAGCTCGGCTGCCAGCGCGTGCAGATCGCGTCGCGGCACCCCGAGTTCCCACAGCGCGTTGACGGCCACCAGCACCGCGGCCGCGTCGGCGCTGCCGCCTGCCATGCCGCCGGCCACCGGAATCGACTTCTCGACCGAGATCGCCACGTCGGGCGTGCGCCCGACGTGCTCGGCCAGCACCTCCGCCGCCTGCCACGCCAGGTTGCGCCGATCCGTTGGCAGCCCTTTGACGCCCTCACCGGATACTTCCAACGACAACACGTCGGCGTTGCGGACCGTAATCTCGTCGAAGAGCGATACGGCGTGGAAGACGGTGGTCAGCTCGTGGTAACCGTCGTGACGCAGGTCGCCGACGGCCAGAAAGAGGTTGACTTTGCCGGGCACGCGCACCGTGACGGATCCCGTCGGCACCCATTCGGACGCGGCACTTCCATCAGAGGACGGCACGCCACGACATTATCGCCGCGACGACGCGGACAAGTACGAAGTGGCGAGATACCCCTCGATGATCCCGCCGCTCGGCACCAGCTTTTCAGACACCGAAGGACTACCACGCTAGTGTTTGCTCAGAAGGTGTGTCAAGGATCACTCAACGGTTGCGCTCGCCGGGTGCCGAACCCGGCCGGACCCTAGTCTGGGAGCGTGCTCGTGCCCGAGGATCGCTTCGAGGACTACGTGGTCGACGGTGTCGTTGGCCACGGCGGATCCGCGACGGTCTACCGGGCCCACCACTCGTCGGGAACGGACGGCAACGTCGCGCTCAAGGTGCTCGACTTGCGACACCGCGACCCCGCCCACCTGGACCGCATACAGCGCGAGTTCGCGTTTGCCAGCCGCCTGGATCACCCCCACGTGGTCAAGATGTACGAATGTGGCCCGGACTGGCTGGCCATGCAACTCATCGATGGCGGCACCGCGAAGAACCTCACCACCATGCGAGACCGGCTCACCGCGCTCGCCGACGTCGCGGCCGCGCTCGACTACGCCCATGTGAACGGGATCGTGCACTGTGACGTCAAGCCGGCGAACATCCTTGTCTTCGAGGACTTCTCGCGCGGCGGTGCGGTGCTGATCGACTTCGGCGTGGCCCGCTCGCTGGCTGAAGACGCCCACCACCGGCCAACGCACATCGAAGCATCGCTGCCCTACACCGCACCCGAGCTGCTCCATGGGCGGACCCCTTCAGCGGCGGTCGACGAGTACGCGTTGGCGTGCACCACCGTCGAACTGCTCACCGGTGCACCGCCTTTCACCTCCACCAGCTCGATCGCGCTGATCGACGACCATCTGAATCGCCCAGTCCCCCGTTACTCCCACCAAATCGACTGGGTCCCACACGCATTCGACTCCATTCTGGCCAAGGCGATGGCCAAGGACCCGGACAAGCGCTACCTCACCTGCACCGAGTTCGTGGTGCTCATCACCCGAACGCTGAGCTGACGTCGTCGCACAGGTTACGTAACTCAACATTTACGCTGCCCGAGTTTCGGGCTCCGCAACCCGCGGTTAGCGTCGGTCAATGACCGCGACCGAGTACGACACGTCAGCCCTCGCGCACGAGGAGGAGGGTTATGACAAGGGCCTAAAACCCCGGCAGCTGCAGATGATCGCCATCGGCGGGGCCATCGGCACCGGGTTGTTCATGGGCGCAGGCGGTCGGCTCAACTCCGCGGGTCCGGGGCTCTTCATCGTCTACGGCATCTGCGGTGTCTTCGTCTTCTTCATTCTCCGCGCGCTCGGTGAGCTGGTTCTGCACCGCCCATCATCGGGATCGTTCGTGTCCTACGCACGCGAATTCCTCGGCGAGAAAGCGGCTTACGTCGCTGGTTGGATGTACTTCTTCAACTGGGCGTGCACCTCGATCGTCGACGTGACCGCCATCGCGCTGTACATGCACTACTGGGGCGCGTTCGAGGCGATTCCGCAGTGGACCATCGCGCTGATCGCCCTGGTGATCACGCTGACGGTAAACATGATCTCGGTCAAGGTGTTCGGCGAAATGGAATTCTGGGCCGCGCTGATCAAGGTCGTCGCGCTGATCACCTTCCTGGTCGTCGGCATCGTCTTCCTGGCAGGCCGGTTCACCGTCGAAGGGCAGAGCACCGGCATATCCGTCATCGCCGACAACGGCGGCATCCTGCCGACCGGGATATTGCAACTGGTGATCATCACCTCCGGCGTCATATTCGCTTACGCCGCAGTTGAATTGGTGGGCACCGCGGCAGGCGAAACCGCGAATCCAGCGAAGGTGATGCCCAAGGCCATCAACTCGGTGGTGTTCCGGATCGCCGTGTTCTACGTCGGCTCGCTGATTCTGCTCGCCCTGCTGCTGCCCTATACCGCCTATAAACAGGGCACCAGTCCGTTCGTCACGTTCTTCTCCAGCATCGGCGTGCCCGCCGCCGGCGACATCATGAACTTCGTGGTGCTCACCGCCGCACTGTCCAGTCTGAATGCCGGCCTGTACTCCACCGGCCGCATCCTTCGGTCGATGTCGATGAACGGTAGCGCGCCGCAGTTCACCGCGAAGATGACGAAACGTGGTGTGCCGTTTGCCGGTATCGCGCTCACCGCGTGCTTCACGGTGGTGGGCGTCTTCCTGAACCTGGTGGTGCCGTCGGAGGCGTTCAACATCGCACTCGACCTGTCGGCACTGGGCATCATCGCGTCCTGGGCCACCATCGTGATCTGTCAGATCCAGCTGTACCGCTGGTCGAAGAAGGGCATCCTCGAGCGCCCCAGCTTCCGGCTGTTCGGCACGCCGTACACCAGCTACGCGACCCTGATCTTCCTGTTCTCCGTCACCGCACTGATGTGCTGGGAGAACTACTGGAACCTGATTGCGTTGCTGGTGATCGTGCCCACGTTGACCGGTGGTTGGTACGCCGTGCGTCCGCGGGTGCTGGAGATGGCCCGCGAACGCGTGGGCTACACCGGCAGCTACCCCGTCGTCGCCGAGACGCCGCTCATGGACGAACTGCTCGACAAGGACGCGCGGGAAGCCGCAACGGCCCCGAAGGCGGACACCGATTAGGAGTTCAGTAAGTGCGGATCTGATTCGCCTGCTGGGGCGTTTCGGCATCCGCCTGCCCTGAGCGCTGCAGGAGGCGGACGAAGTCGGCAATGCCGAGCGTCTCACCGCGACGGGACGGGTCGATGCTGGCCGACAGCAGCCGCTCAGCCGATTCGTTGCCGGAACCCGCCCACTCCGCGAACGCGTTGCGCGAGGTCTTGCGCCGTTGCGCGAATGCGATGTCGATGAGCGAGAACACCTTGTCGCGGAATAGGCCCTCGGTGGGCCACGGCGAGCTCTCGTAGCGGTCGACGCGCACCAACCCCGAGTACACCCGTGGGATCGGCCAGAAAACCGTCGGCGAGACCATGCCGTAGCGCCGGACGTTGCCGTAGAAGCGCACCTTGGCACTGGGCACCCCGTAGTCCTTGCCGCCGGGCTCGGCGGCCAGGCGTTCGGCGACCTCGGCCTGCACCATGACCAAGACGGTGCGGATCGACGGGAACTCGGCCATCAGATGCAGGAGCGCAGGCACGGCGACGTTGTATGGCAGGTTCGCCACCAGCGCCGTCGGCTGATCCTCCATGTCGGCATGGGTGAACGTCAGGATGTCGCGGTGCAGCACCGTGAGCCGGCCGATCTCGCTGTGGGAGTGCTCGGCGACGGTCTGGGGCAGCTGACGAGCGAGCACCGGATCGATCTCGACGGCGGTCACCCGCGATCCGCGGTCCAGCAGCGCCAGCGTCAGCGACCCCAGGCCGGGGCCGACCTCGAGGACGTGGTCGTTGCGGTTGACGCCGGAGGCCGACACGATGCGGCGCACGGTGTTGGCGTCATGAACGAAGTTCTGGCCGAACGACTTCCGTGGTCGGAAGTCCAATTCCTTGGCCAAATGTCTGATCTCGGTGCGACCGAGGAGCCGAATCGTCAGCGTGCACCCACTCTCCCACTACACACAGGCCAAGCGCCCCATCCTTGACGCGCCCGAGTTACCTCAGCTATCGCAATCTGCTCTTCCTTGGTTGCCAGATCGGCTCTCGGAGCATACCGCAAACCGCCCTGCCGTTCCCACGTGTTCTGATCAAA
>JAVRPF010000726.1:0-8806 GCA_032162385.1 Mycobacterium sp. | reverse complement strand
GTGCCCAAAATGCCTTTTCTAGCCATTTTTCTTGGGTCTCCTACTGGATGTTGACGTCGACGCTCGCCGGAAGGTCGATGCGCATGAGAGCGTCAACGGTCTTCGGCGTCGGGTCGAGGATGTCGATCAGGCGCTTGTGGGTGCGCATCTCGAAGTGCTCCCGCGAGTCCTTGTACTTATGCGGGGACCGGATGACGCAGTAGATGTTCTTCTCCGTCGGCAGCGGCACCGGGCCGACCACGCTGGCGCCCGTCCGGGTGACCGTCTCGACGATCTTGCGCGCAGAGGCGTCAATCGCCTCGTGGTCGTAGGCCTTGAGCCTGATGCGGATCTTCTGTCCCGCCACGCTTCCTACCTCACTATTAACGGGCCCGAAGCTCGGGCCTAGTCGCTGGGGCCTGGTGTCAGTGCGCGTGCCCTGGGCTTCCCCTGGGGCAGCGCGCTGGCTGCGCCGCCGCTGTTTACCTGTCGTATGTGCACCGACCCCCGCGCTCGGGTGTGTCGCCCTTGCGCACGATCGCTCGCGTCGGAAATCCGTCGCGCTCGAAGGTTGGGACCGGACGCGCCCGTTAGGGCGCTGGTCGTATGCCCGGCCAGGCGAACCTGGCTCAAGGCAACCCGAACAGTATGCCTCAGAACTGGGCCTCTTCCAAATCCCGGCTCAACCGGGATTCGCCATGGTCAGTGACGTCGAGATTGCACACACGGCTGTGAAAGGCGTGGCAGCGGCTGGACGGCCTACCTACCGGCAGCCGGCTGTTCTCCGCGGCGACGATGGCGCGGGTGCCCTACTTCGCCTCGGTGCTTCCGCACGTCCTGCGCATGGAGCCGGGCATCGCCGAGGTCGACCTGCCCAAGTGGTTCTTCGTGCACAACCATCTGCATACCGTGCACGCCGACATCACCACGTGGGTGACGCCCGCCTGATCCGTTTCCGCTCGAGCGGGAAGCAGCCCGATCACCCCTTCAGGCTCGCCCAGAACGGGCACTGATGCGTCCGGTCGAAGTCGGTGATCACCTTGACGTCATCCGGCTGCAGTGACAATCGTTTGTCAGTGGTGCCGAGTTCGGGCCACTCCGGTTGGCCGGCGACGTCCGGAGCGCCCGTGGCGACGAACTCACTCCAGTAGTCGATCATCTGATCCGACAGCACCTGCTGCGCCGGATCCAGCGCGGGCGCGCCGCCGAGGTCGAAGAGATAGCGCAGTTCCAGCGAATGACTGGCACCGACGGGAAAGGGCAAGGTGCGCAAGGGCTCCGGCGTGGGCGCGTTGCGGTCGTTGAACTCGTAGGCGTAGACGGGACCCTCAGCCGCGAGAGACTGGCCGATCCGATCGGCCACGCACGCGAACACGCCGTCCGTCACCGCGGCGGAGTACGCCAACGGTGCGCTGCCGCCGTACCGGTCGAGTGGATAGCGAGCCGCCACCGCGGCGGCATCGGCGCCGAACGTGCCGGACAAGTGCTGCGGGTACTGCGCGGGCGTCACCTCCCTGCCACGCAGGTACTCGAGCGCGACGAACAACGTGAACTCGTCGCGGTTGCTGCCGATGGCGACTGGCACCTTCGCCGCCCCGCCCCTGGCGAACGCCGTCATCGGATCCACCGGCAACGTGGCCGTCCCGGTGACCGGCCCGCTCAGCGCATCGTCGCCGACCCGGAAGTACCACACCGGTTCTCGCAGTTTGTCGGCAGGCAACGCCCGCAGACAGTCAGCCGCTGACACCGGATCGCCGCAGCCCGCCTGCCGCGCATAGTCGAGGCTGGCGAGCTGCGCCTCCGGCAGCGCGACCTGCGCCTGGCACGGCCCGCTCTGGAGGATCGCCGCGCGGAACAGTCCGGCCGATGCCGGAGCGACGAGGTGATCGCACACCGACATGGCACCCGCCGATTCACCGGCGATGGTCACCTTGTCCGGATCTCCGCCGAACCCGGCGATGTTGTCATGCACCCAGCGCAGCGCAGCCTGCTGGTCGGCCAGTCCATAGTTGCCCACGTCGCCTGGCGGGCCGAGGGCGGGATGCGCGAGGAAGCCGAGCGCACCGAGGCGGTAGTTGAGGGTGACGACGACGATGTCGCCGCGGGTCGCCAACCAGCGCGCGTCGTAGATCCCGCCGCTGCCATTGATGAACGAACCACCGTGGATCCACACCATCACCGGCCGCCGCACGTCCGGTACTGCCGGGGGCGTCCAGACGTTCAGCGAAAGGCAGTCTTCGTCGGTCTGCCTCCCAAGCTCCAGATCGGTGCTGTCCTGCATGCAGCGGGGGCCCAGTCGGGTCGCATCGCGCACTCCAGGCCAGGGCGGCGCGGGTGCCGGCGGCTGCCACCTCAGCGGGCCGACGGGAGGAGCGGCGTAGGGAATTCCGGCGAACAGTCGATGGTCGGGCGCAACGACGCCGCGCACGCTTCCCGATGCGGTCTGCACAACGGCCGGGTCACTCGGAGGCGTCGGAACCGGAACGGCTCCGTCGCCTCGGCCACACCCGACCAACACGAGCAGCACCACGGCGACCAGCCTGATGACGCTCTGGCCGATCCGCCGGGCGGTTGCGGGCTGCATCGCAACGAGCCTACTGACAACGGATCGGTGCAATCAGGCGCGACGGTGCGCCAGTCCATTTACACTCGGACTTGACACCCGTCAATTCCGAAACCTGCACGATGAGGAGCCGTCATGAGCACGCCCACGATGGACGATGCCGCCAAGGTCCTGGCCGATCCGAGGGCCTACGCCGACGACGACCGCCTCCATGCGGCACTCACCGACCTGCGGGCAAGCAATCCCGTTGCGTGGGTTGACAATCGGCCGTACCGCCCGTTCTGGGCGATCACCAAGCATGCCGACATCATGGCGATCGAACGGGACAACGAGCTCTTCATCAGCGCGCCCCGCCCCCTGCTGGCCACCGCCGAGGGCGACGACATCGCCAAGGCCCAACTCGAAGCGGGCACGGGGCTGCGAACACTGATCCACATGGACGACCCCCACCACCGGAAGGTGCGGGCGATCGGCGCGGACTGGTTCCGACCCAAGGCGATGCGCGACCTGAAGGTGCGCGTGGACGAACTGGCCAAGCGGTACGTCGACAAGATGCGAGACGTCGGTCCCGAATGCGACTTCGTCACCGAGATCGCGGTGAACTTCCCGCTGTACGTGATCATGTCGCTGCTGGGCCTGCCCGAGTCCGACTTCGGCCGCATGCACTCGCTGACCCAGGAGATGTTCGGCGGTGACGACGCGGAGTACAAGCGCGGCAGCACACCCGAGGAGCAACTCGAGGTGGTGCTCGACTTCTTCAGGTACTTCGCCGCGCTCACCGCATCTCGCCGCGAACAGCCGACGAGCGACCTGGCCTCCGCGATCGCCAACGGGTGCATCGACGGCGAACCACTGTCGGACGTGGACACCGCGTCCTACTACGTGATCGTCGCCAGCGCCGGACACGACACCACGAAGGACGCGATATCGGGTGGCCTGTACGCGCTCATTCAGAATCCCGGCGAGCTCGCCAGATTGCGCGACGACGCGAGCCTGATGCCGACCGCCGTCGAGGAGATGATCCGGTGGTCCACGCCGGTCAAGGAGTTCATGCGCACCGCCACCGCGGACACCACGGTGCGCGGGGTCGACATCGCCAAGGGCGAATCGGTGTATCTGGCATACGTATCGGGCAACCGCGACGAGGAGGTCTTCGACGAGCCGTTCCGTTTCGACGTGGGCCGCGACCCGAACAAGCACGTGGCGTTCGGTTACGGCGTGCACTTCTGTCTTGGCGCCGCACTGGCGCGGATGGAGATGAACAGCCTTTTCACCGAGCTGATCCCGCGTCTGGACTCCATCGAGCTGGCCGGCGAGCCCGAGCTCTCCGCCACCACGTTCGTGGGCGGACTCAAGCACCTTCCGATTCGCTACTCGCTGCGGTGACACCGCCGCAGCCGGCGTCCTTGGCAAAGCACTTGAGGAAGCCGTCGACGGCGGCCCCTGCCGCCGCCTGATAGTCGAACTCGGCGAGCGTGCTGATCCTGCCGAACGCCAGCGGTCCAATCAGTAGCGCTAAAGCCAGGGGGCGGTCGACGGGTTCGAGTTCCGCGGCGGCCTGCGGGCCGTCGAAGATCACGTCGAAGGGCGCGGAGTACTGATGAGCGATGCGTTCGCGCAGCGAGCGCATTTCGAGGCTGCCCACGTCGCCGTGCTGCGCGTCCGGCAGCTGCCCGATGTCAGGCCCCAGCGACAGCCACGCCATCGCGGTCAGAGTGGTGGGCGCTTCGGCGATCGATTCGGCCCACGCCACCACGATCGCGGTAAGCCGCTCCCGCAGTGAACCGTGGTCCGGCGGCATCGGCGGCGGCGGTATGAGGCTCATGAAGGAAGCGGCCAAAAGATCGTTGGCACTTGAGAAGTGGCGGTACAGGGTGGCCCGGGCGACGTTCGCGCTACGGGTCACCGCGTCGATGGTCACCGCGCCAGGGCCGCCCGAACGCAGCAACGCCGTCGCCGCGTCGAGCAACCGGGCCCGCGACCGAGCAGGCCGCGGGTCGCTGCGCGCGACGGTCATGGTTTACCTCATCTCCGGGCTGACAACCAGAACGAGACTATCGGTCCCGCACCGAGACTGTTAGTATCAAAAGTATCCACCGAAGGAGCGCGACGACCATGGTCGACACCCTCGTCCAGTCTGACCAGGATATCGGCCCCCGTCTCGCCCTCCTGTCCAAGCGCGCCCGCGTCTGGTTGCTCGTGGTGGCCTGCCTCGGCGTCTCGCTGGTCATCTCGTCCATGGTGGCGCTGAACGCCGCGCTGCCGGACCTCGCACGCGAAACCTCGGCGACCCAATCTCAGCTCACGTGGGTGGTCGACGGCTACACCTTGGCGCTCGCCTGCCTGCTTCTGCCTGCGGGCGCAATCGGCGACCGATACGGCAGGCGCGGAGCACTTCTCATCGGACTGGCCATCTTCACGGTCGCCTCGTTGGCCCCGACCTTCCTGGACTCCCCGGTGCAATTGATCATCGCCAGGGCGGTCACCGGTGCGGGGGCGGCGTTCATCATGCCTGCGACGCTGTCGCTGTTGACCGCCGCCTACCCGAAAGCCGAACGTAACAAGGCGGTCGGAATCTGGGCCGGCGTCGCGGGTTCCGGGGCCATCGCCGGCCTTCTGGTGACCGGAGTCCTGCTGCACTTCTGGGCGTGGCAGTCGATCTTCTGGACATTCACCGGGGCAGGCGTCGTGATGTTCATCCTCGCCCTCACGGTGTCCTCGTCGCGTGACGACGACGCCGCCCCGCTGGACTGGGTGGGCGCAGCTCTGATCGCATCGACAGTGGCAGTGTTCGTGTTCGGCGCAGTGGAGGCACCGGAGCGGGGCTGGTCCCATCCCGCCGTGTGGGGATCGTTCGCCGCGGGCGTGGTGTTGGCGGCAGCGTTCACGGTCGTCGAGTTGCGCCGGCGGTTGCCACTACTGGACGTCCGGTTGTTCGCCCGCCCCGATTTCGCGACCGGAGCGGTCGGCGTGACGGTGCTGTTCTTCGCGAACTTCGGATTCTTCTTCGTCTCCATGCAGTACATCCAGTTGGTCATGGGTTACAGCCCCCTGCGGACCGCGCTGGCGTTGGCGCCGCTGGTGGCCCCGGTCATGGTCCTCAGCGCCGCCTCGCCTTGGTTTCTCCCCCGGCTGGGACTGGGAGTGACGGTGTCGGTCGGGCTGGTCATCCTCGCGGCGGGCCTGATCAGCATGCGGGTGCTCGATGTCGGGTCGTCGTTCCTGGACCTCGCGTGGCCCCTGCTCATCATGAGCACTGGAATCGGACTATGCACGGCGCCAACGACTTCAGCGATCATGGGCGCCGCGCCCGATGAGAAGCAAGGAGTCGCATCGGCGGTCAACGACACCACGCGCGAGGTCGGCGCTGCGCTCGGTATCGCGGTGGCCGGGTCGATGCTTGCAGCCTGATACACGAACACTCTCACTCCGATGCTCGTGGAGTTTCCCGAGCAGGCGCGTGAACCCGCGGTCAACTCGCTCGCCGAGGCGCTGGCAGTCTCCGCGCAGATGGGCCCACAGGGCGCTCGGCTTGCCGAACTCGCGCAGACCGCGTTTCTGCAGGCGATGGACGCCTCCCTGTTGGTGTTGGCCATCGTGATCGGCGTCGCCGCCGTCTTGGTCGCAATCTGGTCGCCGGGCCGCGACGGCCGGCAGTGGCGCCTCGTGCGGCACCTCGTTTCCATCCGTCGCGCCCGCGCCGTTGGTCGGCACCGCGCCTGATCGGCGCTTACGCTGGCAGCGTGCGTCTGCTGCTGATCAACCCGAACACCACGGCGTCGATGACCGCTGCGATCGAGGCGAGCGCGGCGGCCGTCGCAGGCTCCGACACCGTCGTGGAGGCCGCGAACCCCGCCGTCGGACCGACCAGCATTGAGAACGAGGACGACGAACGTCGTTGCATACCCGGCCTTCTCGACCAGGTTCGGCTGGCCGCCGCCCGGCCCGGCCAAACGCGGCCCGACGCCTACGTGGTGGCCTGCTTCGGGGACCCGGGACTCGATGAGGTTCGCCGCATCGTCGATGTGCCGGTGCTGGGCATCGCCCAGGCCGCCATGCATGCCGCGGCCCTGGCCGTCGGCGGCTTCTCGGTGGTGACGTCGATGCCTGCCACCGTGCCACGCGGCTGGGAACTGGCCAAGTCCTACACGCCGAGCCAGTGCCTCGGCGTGTACGCCTGCGACATCCCGGTCCTGTCGATCGACTCCGACCCCCGCACCGTCGGACCAATCGGCGACCGTTGCGAGGCGGCGCTCGCTGCTGACGGCAGCGGGGCCATCGTGTTGGGCTGCGCCGCCATGGCGAAGTTCGCCGGTTCCCTGACCCGGCGCCTTGGCGTGCCGGTGATCGACGGCGTGGTCGCCGCGACGTTGCTCGCCGAGGCCTTGGTCAGGCTGAACCGGGTCAGCTGACCACGAACTCCGCCGCGCGGTGGCCGATCATGACGATGGTCGCGTGCGGACCGCGGCTGGTGATCGACGGCATGACCGACCCGTCCACCACCCAGAGACCGTCGACACCGCGGACCCGGCACCGCGCATCCAACGCCGATGCGTCCTCGTCCGCGCCCATCGGAACCGTTCCGCATAGATGTTGCGACGTCGACCAGAACGACTCGCGCACTTCGTAACCCGTGCCGGCCAACTCGTGCGCCAGGTCGGCCGCCGCCTCGAGGGCGGCGACGTCGGCGGGCTCGCTGTCGTAGCGGTGCTCGATCACCGGCGGCACCGAGTCGTCCGCCGAGGCCAGCGTGACCCTGCCCCGCGACCGCGGCCGCATCAGCGTGACCCCGAGATGCGGCCGATCGGCCGGGTCGGCGCTCCGACTGCCGGTCATGGCCCCGAACCCCGTCGTGTAGGACTTGATCTCCAACCCGTCGGACGTGGTGAGCATCGCCTCCAACGGCGGTCGGCCGGGCGTCGCCGGCCAATCCACCGGCAGCACCCATTCCGGGTGATCGGCGGTCCGCGTTCCCACCGGCAGGTCCACCAGCACCTCCACCCCCGCGGACGTCAACCCCGCCGCGGGTCCGATGCCGGACAGCATCAACAGCTGCGCCGACCCGATCGCACCCGCCGACAACACGATTCGATCGGCCGGCAGGTAGGTCGGGCCGGTCGGGCCGTAGCACTCGACGCCGGTCGCCCGGCCGCCGGCGACCCGGATGCGCGTGACGCGCGTCTTCTCGATCAAGGTGAGGTTCTGTCGACGCAGCGCAGGTCCGAGGAAAGCGCCACCCGGCCCGACGCGGGTACCACCGTCGATGTTCAGCGGGACCGGGCCGACGCCGGGCGGCAGCTGATCGTGCGGCGTCGAGCCGTTGAAATCGTCGATCCAACCGTAACCGAGATCACGGGCAGCCCGAACGAAAGATGCTGCACCTACCTCCAATTCGGCAACGCGGCGGATGATCATCGGTCCGTCCGTGCCGTGCAGTGGCCCATTGAAGTCGAGATCGGTCTCGATCGCCAGGAAGTGCGGCAACACGTCGTCCCACGCCCAGCCGGGCAGGTTCCACGAGTCGAAGTCGGCGGGCAGGCCGCGGCAGAAGTAGCCGCCGTTCACCGCCCCGGAGCCGCCGACCACTGCGCCCCGCATGATCACCGCAGCGCGTCTTGGCGAATCGGTCAGCGAGGTCGAGTAGCGCCGCACCACCGAACTGGCGTCGCCGATCGGCAGCCGCAGTCCATCGCTGATCTGTTCCATCACCCTCGGGTCGGACGGCCCTGGGCCCCCTTCGACGACCGTCACCCGACAGTCGGGATCACGTGAAAGCCGTTCAGCCAGAACACAGCCAGCGCTGCCGGCACCGACTATGAGCACATCGGGCAAGGTGGGCGTCAGGTTCGGATCTGCGGTTTGAGCGCGCCGAGGTTGCGCTCCCGGAAGACGCCCTCCCACAGTCCAAGGCCGTAGGCGATGTCGTCGAGCCGCTTGAGTAGGAGATACGCAGGCAGCCCGACGCGCTTGACCTCGTCATCGGCGGTGCCGTTGCGGGTGACCCAATCGACCACGCCGTCGAGGACCGCGGCCACCAGGACGAGGTGGCGACAGCGACGGAAGAACACCGCAGCGACGAGTGCGACGGGCCAGTAGTGCCGACAGAT
Source organism: Mycobacterium sp. (assembly GCA_032162385.1). Lineage (GTDB taxonomy): Bacteria > Actinomycetota > Actinomycetes > Mycobacteriales > Mycobacteriaceae > Mycobacterium. The sequence continues at coordinate 157 of JAVRPF010000726.1, read as the reverse complement.
CGCGGAGGCCAGTTGCAGGGCCGCCGACCACAGCCCCTTCGCGGCCAGCGCCGCGACCTCCGTGGGTTCGGTGTCCACCGCGCTCAACGACTTGGCGATCCGACGGCCCGTCATCCCGGCGACGACCGTGGAGGCGACGTAGCCGAAGCCGGAGCCC
>JAVRPF010000725.1:0-6198 GCA_032162385.1 Mycobacterium sp. | reverse complement strand
CCAAGCGGCCCACTGATCTGGCCACCAAGCAGGCGGCGGCCAGCGTGGGACAGGTGGCGCTGGTGAACGCCTGGAGTGCGGCGTTCGGCCGCTACCAGCGCACCGTCGGCCAGGTCCTGCTCACCGCGCACGACATCTCGATGCGGGTGCAGCACAACAACGCCCAGCGGACCCTGGACCGACTGCGCTCGCTGCACGCCGTCGCGATCGTCAACGAGAACGACACAGTGGCGACCAACGAGATCCGGTTCGGCGACAACGACCGACTTTCGGCGTTGGTGGCGCACCTGGTGGGTGCCGACGCCCTGGTGCTATTGAGCGACATCGACGGCCTGTATGACGGCGACCCCCGGAAGGCCACCGAGGCCAACCCGGCGCGCTTCATCCCCGAGGTCGCCGCGCCCGACGACCTGGACGGGGTGGTGGCAGGCAGCGGGAGTCGTCTGGGCACCGGTGGCATGGCCTCGAAGTTGTCGTCGGCCCTGCTGGCCGCCGACGCCGGGGTGCCGGTGCTGCTCGCCGCGGCCACCGACGCCGCCGATGCGTTGGCCGACGCGTCGGTCGGAACGGTGTTCGCGCCGCGCGGTGAACGCATGTCGGCCCGCCGCTTTTGGGTGCGCTACGCCGCGGAGTCCGCGGGTTCCCTGTCCCTCGACGACGGTGCCGTTCGCGCGGTGGTCCGACAACGGCGGTCCCTACTGCCCGCCGGGATCACCGCGGTCACCGGCAGGTTCCACGGCGGCGACGTGATCGAACTGCACGGCCCGGATGCGGGCATGGTCGCAAGGGGGGTGGTGGCCTACGACGCCGCGGAACTGGCCACCATGATCGGCCGCTCCACGTCGGACCTGCCCGCCGAAATGCGCCGCCCCGCCGTGCACGCCGACGATCTGGTCGCCGTCTAGGGCGCTTCGAGATACAGCGTGCCCCAGACGATCTGGGTCAGCGTATCGGCCAACTCGGCATCGAATGACTGCGGCCTGCCCGGCAGGTTCTGCTGACAGGCCCGCTCGACCATCCAGGTGAGCGTGCTCCCCGCCGTCGCCGCCTGCAATTCGCGGCGGACGTACCCGTCGGCCTGGCCCGCCTCGATGACCGTGGCCATGCGCGCCGAGATGCCGGTGAGCAACTCCTGGTAGGTAGCGCCAACCTGCGGGTCGTAGGCGGCCATCTCGTTGAGCGCGATGAGGAGCGGTTGGTGACGACGGTAGCTGGCGATGATGTCGGTCATCGCCGCCAGCACGTCGGCTGAGTCACGTCGCTCGGCAACGCTCCACCAACGCTCGGCGCCGTCGGCGAGGTCACCGAACACCTGGCCGGCGAGCCGCAGCAGCAGGTGGCCCTTGTCCTCGAAGTAGATGTAGAAGCTGGCCCGCGAGATGCCCGCCTCGGTCGCGAGCCGGTCCACGCTGAGCTCGGTGAAGCTGGCGCCGCCACCCATCAGGCGCTCCGTGGCGTCGAGCAACTGGCGCTCGATCCGCTCGCGCCGCTCCTGCCGATTGGCCTGCGGCTTTCGTGTCACCGACGGCATGTCACGCAGCGTAGCGCGCGCCTGTCCATGTTGACTAGACATGGTGTCTAGACTTATTGTCAGGTCCAGCCCTGTGAGGAGGATCACCATCATGACCGTGCAGCCCATCGACGGCTCCGTGCGCCCCTACGACCCCATCGATCTGTCCTCGCGGGCGTTCTGGTCCACCAGCGCCGCCGACCGCGAGAAGGCGTTCGCCGAGCTGCGCGCCGAACGGCCGGTCAGCTGGCATCCGCCGGTCGAGGACGCACTGATGCACGACCCTGAGGACCGCGGCTATTGGGCGGTGACCCGGCACGCCGACATCGTCACCGTCAGCCGCGACAGCGGGGTGTTCCTGTCCGGCAAGGGCGTGCTGTTCGAGAACGTGCCAGAAGAACTGCTGGAAGCGTCCCAGTCCTTCCTGGCGATGGACCCGCCGCGGCACACCGTGCTCCGCAAGGTGGTGCACGCGGCCTTCACCCCGCGCCAGGTCCGCCGCATCGAGGATTCGATCAAGTCGAATGCGCGCGACATCGTCACCGAGCTCCGCGACGCGGGCAGCGGGGCCGACTTCGTCGAGGTCTGCGCCAAGGAGCTGCCGATCCGCACGCTGTCCGACATGGTCGGGATTCCGGAGTCCGAACGGGCGCAGGTGGCGCACGCGGCAGACGCCATGGTGTCATGGGCCGATCCGGTCTTCCTGGACGGGCGAAACCCGTTGGAACTACTGGTGGGCAGCCAGATGTACATGCATCAGGTGGCCTTCGCGCTCGCCGCCGACCGGCGGGAGCATCCCGGCGACGACCTGATCAGCAGCCTGGTGCACGCCGAGGTGGACGGCGACCGGCTCACCGACGCCGAAGTCGCCGCCTTCTTCGTGCTGCTTGCCGTGGCGGGCAACGACACCACCCGACAGACCATGAGCCACGCCATCAAGGCGTTGACCGACTTCGGTGACCAGAGAGCCTGGCTGGCCGCGGACTTCGACGACCGCATCTCCTGCGCGGTCGAGGAGTTCGTCCGGTGGGCCACGCCGGTGATGACCTTCCGCCGCACCGCGGCGACGGATTGCCGGCTCGGCGAGCAGGCCATCGCCGAGGGGGAGAAGGTGGTGATGTTCTACTCGTCGGGCAACTTCGACACCGAGGCGTTCGACTCGCCCGGCCGTTTCGACCTGAACCGCAAGCCCAATCCGCACCTCGGCTTCGGCGGCGGCGGACGACACTTCTGCCTTGGCGCACACGTGGCGCGGGCTCAGCTGCGCGCGATCTTCGGCGAGTTGCTCACCGAGCTGCCGAACTTCGAGGCGGGCGAGCCGGCCTACGTGCCGGGCAACTTCATCCACGGCATCCGCTCGCTGCCCGTCACCTTCTAGAGCGGTTTCGGCGTGTTCCGTCGCGGTCAGCGCACCAAATCACGCCGAAATCGCGGAGAGTTCGTCGGCCAGCAGCGCAAGCAGCTCCGAGCAGCCGCCGTCGACCTTTACGTTCGCCAGGTGATCGCCGCGGGTGGGCCCGCGATTGACGATCGCGACGGGTTTGCCCTTCGCGACTGCGTGCCGGACGAACCGCAGGCCGGAGAACACGGTCAGTGACGAGCCGGCCACCAGCAGGGCGTCCGCGGCGTCGACGAGCGAATATGCCTGCGCGACACGCTCCTTTGGCACGTTCTCGCCGAAGTACACGATGTCGGGCTTGAGCATGCCCCCGCAGAGCGGGCAGTCCACGTACCGGAACGACGCGGTCTCGGTGACCATCGCGTCGGCGTCGGGCGCCACCGCGATGCCACCGACCTGCTCGGCCCGCTCGATGAAGCCCGGGTTGAGTGCCTCCAACTGCTCGGCGAGCGCCACCCTCGTCATGGTGTGCCCACAGGCGAGGCACGCCACCCGGGCGTAGGTGCCGTGCAGGTCGATCACCGTCTGGCTGCCCGCCTTGGTGTGCAGCAGGTCGACGTTCTGGGTGATCACTCCGGTGACGACGCCCGCGTATTCCAGCGCCGCCAGCGCACGGTGTCCGGCGTTGGGCAGAGTGGCGTCCATGTGGCGCCAGCCGACGTGGTTGCGCGCCCAGTACCGCTGCCGGAACCCGGCGTCCGAGGTGAACTGCCGGATGGTCATCGGGTTGCTCGGCGGCGAGTCCGGCCCGCGGTAGTCGGGGATGCCGGAGTCGGTGGACAACCCCGCCCCGGTCAAAACGGCGACGCGCTGACCTGCGAGCACACTGACCAGTTCGGGGCCTTCCACGGTGTCCAGGGTAGGCGTAGTCCGCACCGGCCAGCAGATGTCGACTATCGCTGGCCACGTTATCGTCCACTAATGGACCTGACCGTGCGGAAGCTGCGCTACTTCGCGGTGGTCGCCGAGGAGCGGCACTTCACCCGGGCCGCGGCCCGGCTCTTCGTCGCACAGCAGTCGCTATCACGTCAGATCCGTGATCTCGAGGAGGAGATCGGCGCCGTGCTCTTCTACCGGACGACCCGTTCGGTGGAGCTGACACCGGCAGGCGAGGCATTCCTTGTCGGAGTGCAATCGGCGCTTGCCAGCCTTGACGCAGGCATCGAGGAGGCGCGCAGACACGACGCGGGTGTGGTTGGCCTGCTGCGGATCGGGTTCGGGTTGGGGGCGGCGCTGGAGCTGACGCCATACATCGTCGAGGAGTTCTCCCGGCAGTACCCCAAGGTCGAGATCGAAATGCGCGAGTTCGGGCTGCCGGACCAGAGTGCTGGGCTGTCCGACCACTGGGCTGACGTCGCGATCATTCGGCCACCGCTAGGGGACCCCGGCATCGTCGCCCACACGCTCTTCGTCGAGCCGCGGGTGCTCACCGTCTCGGTGCGGCACGCCCTCGCGCAGCGGCAGACCGTCTCCGTCGCCGACATCCTCGACGTACCACTTGCCGTGGGTAGGTCCGACGACGAGGAGTATCGCCGCTTCTGGAGCCTGCAGGACTTCCGCACGGGGTTGACCGAGCCGATCCTTACTCCTAGCACCAGCAACACCGAGGAGATCGAGTTGATCGCCGCGGGATTGGCCTGCACGGTCAACCCGGCCGCGATCATGCGCTACATCCCGCACTCCGGGGTGCGCTACATTCCGATCGTCGACGTGCCGGGTTCAGCCGTGGCCATCGCGTGGCGACGTGACCGAGTCTCTGCGCTCGCGCTGGCCTTCAACCGTGTCGCTCAAGAAGTCCGGGACCGTGAGACCGCGACGGTCGAGAGCATCGAGAACCCCTTCAGCGGAGTCGAATTCACGCCGGCTGCACCGAGCCCTGGAACTTCGCGACACCGGCCTCGCCGCGCTTGATGCGGCCCCTCAACACCAGCACGTGCCAGAGGACCGCCAGGACGGTCGCGCCTGCCACCACCTTCACCGCGCCGTGGAAGTCGGCGGGGATGGTCAGGATCAGCAGTGCGGTGATGATCCACACTAGTCCGACGATCATCAGCGGCACGCCCCACCGGCCCAGGTTGAAGGCGCCGGGGGCCGCCGCCAGCGTCGGGCGCCGACGCATGTACGACCCGACGATCAGCAGGTAGACGAGATACGGCGCGATGGACGTCGCACCTACCAGAGTGGTGAACGAATCCGTCTGTAGGAAGCCGTAAACCATGAAGCCGACGCTGACCACACCACCCACGATGAGGGCGCGCATGGGGGTCTTGGTGCGCGCGTTCACCAGTCGGAAGTGGCGTGAGAACGGCAACATGTTGTCGCGGCCCATCGAGTACATCAACCGGGCCTGGGCGGCCTGGTTGGCGATGACGAGGGCGATCATGGAGAACGCCACCACCACGATGAACGCCTTCACCACCGCTGTCGGCAGGTAGAACTCGGCGATCGTCACGATCGGAGCGCTCGACGCCTGTGCCGCAGCCAGATCCGGCATGGCCACGGTGAAGCAGATCAGAGCCAACATGCCGAGCATCGCCGAGCCGATCACGCCCATGAGCACCCCACGCGGGACGGCCTTCTGCGAGTCGACGGCCTCCTCCGTCAGATCCGCCGAGAGTTCGAACCCGACCATCGTGTAGATGCCGAGCAGGCCGGCCAGCACGAAGTGGCCGATCCCCGAGCCTTCGGTTCCCGTGCTGTTCACCAGATTCGCGACCGACCCGCCGTCGTCGCCTGCGTACACGCCGAACGCGACGACCACGGTGACGGCCAGGAGCACGGTTCCGATGATCTCGGCGATCACCGCGGTGTTGTTGACCCGCGCCGCCAGCTGCACACCGACGATGTTGATCAGGACGGTGAACAGCAGGATGGCGATCGCCACGCCGAGGAGCACCCCGTCGGGCGGGCTGATGCCCATGGCCTGGAACAGCAGTGGGGTGGCACCCAGCAGGATGATCGCCCCGCCGGTGATGCTCATGTACAGCAGGCCGAAGAAACCGGTGTACCAGCCGTAGGTGGAGCCGACCAGGCGCGCGCCCCACTGTTACGCGTAGCCCGCCAGCGGGATCTTGGTGCTCAGCTCCGCGATCAAGAGCGCCATGACGATCTGGCCGGCCGCGGCGATTGGCCAGGTCCAAATCGATGCGCCGCCAAACTGATTGATGGCGAATCCATAGTTCAGAAAGATTCCGGTGGAGATGGAGACGATGGAGAAGGAGATTGCGAACAACGAGAAGAAGCGCAGCGTCCGCTTGAGCTCCTGCGCGTAGCCGAAGGACGCCAGCGT
>JAVRPF010000724.1:0-6652 GCA_032162385.1 Mycobacterium sp. | reverse complement strand
GGCAAGGCGACTGAGCTGGCCAACCGCGAAGGCGTGGACATCCGGTACTACTCGGTGATCTACCAGGCCATCGACGAGATCCAGAGTGCGCTCAAGGGCATGCTCAAGCCGATCTACGAGGAGAAGGAGCTCGGCCGCGCCGAGATCCGCGCGATTTTCCGGTCGTCGAAGGTCGGCAACATCGCCGGCTGCCTGGTCACCTCTGGCATCATCCGACGCAACGCCAAGGCTCGTCTGTTGCGCGACAACGTCGTGGTGGCCGAGACCGTCACCATCTCGTCGCTGAAACGGGAGAAGGACGATGCCACCGAGGTCCGCGACGGCTACGAATGTGGTCTGACGCTGACCTACAACGACATCAAGGAAGGCGACGTCATCGAGGCGTACGAGCTCGTTGAAAAAGAACGTGTCTAGGACGGCACCACATGGTTGATGTCGGACGCGCGCGACGGCTCTCCAAGCGCATCGGCACCGTCGTCGCCTCGGCCATCGAGTTCGAGATCAAGGATCCCCCGTTGGCCTTCGTGACCATCACGGACACGAAGGTGACGGGGGACCTGCACGACGCCACGTTGTACTACACGGTTCGTGGCGCGACGTTGCAGGACGAACCGGACTACGCGGGCGCCGCGGCGGCCCTCGAGCGCGCCAAGGGCACGTTGCGGACCAGGGTCGGCGCGGCCACGGGTGTGCGCTTCACTCCGACGCTCGCGTTCGTGTTGGACAAGGTGCCCGAAACCTCGCAACACATGGAGGAACTGCTGGCTCGCGCCCGCGCCGCCGATGCCGACCTGGCGCGGATTCGCGAGGGTGCCACACCGGCAGGCGACGCGGACCCGTACCGTGTCTCTGGGGCGGAGGGATCCGGTGGGGAACCAGACGACGTGCATGACGCTGAGGACACCGGTGACCGCGATCGATCCAACGACTGAGCTAGCCCGGCCCTCGGCGCGCGTCGACGCCCACGGGGCGGTCGACCTGCTCATCGCGGCGGAGACCGTCGGCATCGTGTGTCACGTCTTCCCCGATGCAGACACCATCGGGGCGGGGCTGGCGCTGGCACTGGTCCTCTCGCACGCGGGCAAGGACGTTCAGGTCGCCTTCGCGGCGCCTGCCGTCCTGCCAGAATCGCTGCAGACGCTGCCCGGCGGGCACCTGCTGGTGGCGCCGGAGTCGATGCGCCGCGAGCCCGATCTCGTGGTGACGGTCGACATCCCTGGCGTGAACCGGTTGGGCGCCCTACGGGACCTCGCCGACCCCGGTCGCGAGGTGCTGGTGATCGACCACCACGCCTCCAACCAGCTGTTCGGCACCGCGAACTACGTCGACCCGTCCGCCGACTCGACCACGATGTTGGTTGCCGAACTGCTCGACGCGTGGGACAAGCCGATCGATGCGAGCGTGGCGCACTGCCTGTATGCCGGGCTGACCACCGACACCGGCTCGTTCCGGTGGGCCAGCGCCCGGGCGCACCGGCTGGCGGCCCGACTGCTGGAACTCGGCGTCGACAACGCCGCGATCAGCCGCACTCTGTTGGACACCCATCCGTTCTCCTGGCTGCCGATGCTGGCGCGGGTGCTGTCGTCGGCACGGCTGGTGCCCGACGCCGCCGGCGGCCGTGGTCTGGTGTATGCCGTTGTCGCGCATCAGGAATGGGCAGGCGCGCGACCCGAAGAGGTCGAGAGCATCGTCGACATCGTGCGCACCACGTCGCAGGCCGAGGTGGCTGCGGTGTTCAAGGAGATCGAGCCCGCGCACTGGTCGGTGTCGATGCGGGCCAAGACGGCGGTCGACCTGGCCGACGTCGCCAGTTCCTTCGGCGGTGGCGGGCACCGGTTGGCCGCCGGATACTCCGCGACCGGCGCGGCCGACGACGTGGTGAGGGCGCTAACGGATGCCCTTGGCTGACTTCGTCAGCGCGCGCTTTGGGTGAGCCCGCCGATCAGCCCATGCCGCCTGCGACCGGTCGGCGGATCGCCGGGCTGGCGTTTCCCGCGCTCGGGGTGCTTGCCGCCGAACCTCTCTATCTACTGTTCGACCTCGCCGTCGTCGGCCGCCTTGGCGCGCTGAGCCTGGCCGGATTGGCGATTGGCGGGCTGATCCTGTCGCTGGTGTCCTCTCAGCTGACGTTCCTGTCCTACGGCACGACGGCGCGCGCCGCCCGGTTCTTTGGGGCCGGTGACCGCGGGTCGGCCGTCGAGGAGGGCGTGCAGGCCACCTGGCTGGCGGTCGGACTCGGGGTGCTCGTCGTGGCAGCGGTCGAGACGGCGGCGGTCCCGCTGCTGCGGTTGATCGCCGACGGCGGTGAGATCGCCGACATGGCGCTGCCGTGGCTGCGGATCGCGATCCTCGGCGCGCCCGCCATTCTGATCGCGCTGGCTGGCAACGGCTGGATGCGCGGCGTGCAGGACACCGCGCGGCCGCTGCGCTACGTCATCGCGGGGTTCGCTCTGTCCGCGGTGCTGTGCCCGACGCTGGTGTACGGCTGGCTGGGGTTGCCGCGCCTGGAACTGGCCGGGTCGGCGGTGGCCAATTTGGTGGGACAGTGGCTGGCCGCGCTGCTGTTCTGCCGCGCGCTGCTGGCCGAACGGGTCCCGTTGCGGGTGAACTTCACGGTGCTGCGCGCCCAGGTGGTGATGGGCAGGGACCTGTTGGTGCGCACCATGGCGTTCCAGGCATGCTTCGTGTCGGCCGCTGCGGTGGCCGCCCGATTCGGCGCGGCCGCCGTCGCCGCGCACCAGGTGGTGCTGCAGCTGTGGAGTTTCCTTGCGCTGGTGCTGGATTCGCTGGCGATCGCCGCGCAGTCGCTGGTCGGCGCGGCGCTGGGGGCAGGTCAACTGGCGCACGCGAAGTCAGTGGCGTGGCGGGTGACGGTGTTCTCCGCCTTGGCCGCCGCGGTTCTCGCCACGGTGTTCGCCGTCGGTGCGTCGGTGCTGCCCACGCTGTTCACCGACGACCGCTCGGTGCTGGACGCGATCGGCGTGCCGTGGTGGTTCCTGGTCGCTCAGTTGCCAATCGCCGGAATCGTTTTCGCGCTGGACGGGGTTCTGCTCGGTGCTGGCGACGCGAAGTTCATGCGCAACGCCACCCTCGTCAGCGCGCTGGTCGGCTTCCTGCCGCTGATCTGGCTGTCGCTGGCGTTCGGCTGGGGACTGTTGGGTATCTGGTCGGGCCTGACCACGTTCATGGTGCTGCGACTGGTCTTCGTCGGCTGGCGGGCGTTCTCCGGGCGCTGGCTGGTCCCGGGCACTGGTTAGGGTGACGGCTCGCGCTCCCCGGGGACTCCATCAGTCGTGTGCTAGCCGCGATTTCCACGCCAGGGCTGCGTCTGCCGGCTCATCGCCCGAAATCGCAGCCCTGGTGTAGAAAAGCCGCGTAGTCCGAAGAGTCACCGTGTGCAGGCGACGCCTGACGGGACAGCGGCACCTGGACCTGGCTCCCGGCCCACTCCAGGCACTCCTGGCCGCTGCCACTGTCCTGCCAGGGTGGTGTTCATGATGTGCTCCTATTCCTGGTCGCGACCCCGGATGGGCCGTCACAGGTAGGAGCGCACCCCACGCCACGCGCACACTTTCTCCTGAGGAATTCTTATGGGTGCTGCTGTAGGCCCTCGTCGGCCGGTTTCCAGTACGGCTAGCCCCGGTGCGCGACGACTGCCCACCCGTACGGGTTGGTCCGCACCTCGATTCGCTCGAAGCCCGCGGCGGCCAGGCGATCGGGGAGCGAGTCGGGGTCCACGGGGTTGTAGCTGTCACCCGGTCCTGCAACTCGTTGGTCGGCACGTGATGAAGCATGGTGAAACACGCTGCACCGGTGAATCATTGGTCGTCATACACGAGTGTGGTGGCATCGGCGTTGACGATCTCGACCGACGGCACGTCGGCGAAACGATCGCGCAGCATGGCGGCGAGCTCGGGGTCGATCTCCACCGAGGTCAGTTTCGGCACCGACTGGCTCAAGACGTCAGTGGTGGCGCCGTACCCGGGCCCGACCTCGAGCACGTCGTCACCGAGGTCGGCGTTGCCCAGTGCCCACGGCAGGATGACCTCGCGGATGGCCTGACGCCACTCGTCGCTGCCACACTTCTGGTGCGCTTCGTTCATGGCCGGCAGCCTACGCGCGGCGGCACGGGCACAGAGCCCCGGAATTTTGACGTCCATTGCGGAAAACGAGCGTGACCTGTCTCGGCGCTCGTGGCAGTCTTGAATCAAGGAGGCGAACATGGCGACGGAAGATCTTGCGAATGGGTGGGCGGCGGATCAGTTCGCCCCGGAAGAAGTGGCCTTGCGCCCGCGGAATGTCCATTTCGCCTTGAACACGCCCCCGCTGCACTGGATTCCGAGTGATCCCTACGCCTCGCATGCCGTGACCGCGTTGAACCTCTTCTTGCCGGTCGCGGAGCGGTGGTTCAGCGCATTGCTGTCCGACTCCTTGGAGTACGTGCGAGACGAGCACCTCCGCGAGGAGATCATCGGCTTCATCGGCCAGGAGGCGGTACACGCCAAGACCCACGACACCGTCTTGGTCGAATACCTTCTGCGACACGGAATCGACCCCGAGCCGTATACCCGCCAGCTCGAGTGGGTAGCCGGTCAGTACGACCATCGGGTCTCGAAGGCCACCCCGCGATACCGGCGCAAGGCGCTCGCCTCGGGCACGCACGCGCTCAACGCCGCCGAGCACTTCACCGGCGTGCTCGGCGACTGGGCGCTGAACAACTCCTGGGACGACATTGGCGTTGATCCGACGTTGGCCGACCTCTACCGCTGGCACGGGGCAGAGGAAGTGGAGCACCGTCACGTCTCCTACAACGTCGCCAAGTATTTCGGCATGGATTACGTCGCGCAGGCCCTGGCCGGAGTGATGGTCAGTGTCGTCTTCTTCGCGATGGTGCTCCGCGGCACGAAGTTCCTCGTCCATCGGGATCCGTCGTTGCCGAATCTCGGCTATCTCCGCCTCGGGTGGAAGCTGCGCGCGTCCGGCAAGCGCGGCGCCCTCCCCAGGGCGGGCTTCGTCGTCCGCTCCGGGCTGCACCTGCTCAGACGTGACTACAACCCGGCCAATGAAGGAAATACAGCACAGGCGGTCGCCTATCTGGCGAGTTCCCCTGCTGCCCGCGCCCTCCATGGGTGAGGTCCAGAACGATCCGGTCCAGCGCCGCCGGTTGACCCGACTCGTGCAGACATTGTTCAAGCCGTACTCCGGCGAACCGCCCCCAGGGCTCTATCAGCCGGGCTCTCCTGACCGACTGATCCGCGTCGCGGGGATGGCCGTGCCCCACTTCCTGTCGGTGGTGATGCGCCTCGGGGGCGACCACGAGTTGCCTGACCTCCCGGAGGTGGTCAACCGCAAGACCATGTTGATCACCGAGCGGCGTGTCGTCGCACGGGACGACGAAGTCGTCGAACTCACCCTCACCGCCATGGACGGCACGAAGCTGCGCGACTGGCACGCGGGGGCGCATGTCGACCTCTACCTCCCCTCTGGACGCACCCGGCAGTACTCGTTGTGTGGAGATCCGGGCCGGGAGCGGGAGTATCGGATCGCGGTGCGGCGGATCGCCGGAGGCGGCGGCGGATCCGTCGAGGTACATGGCCTCACCGTGGGTCAACGGGTCGAGATCAGCGATCCGCGCAATGCCTTCATGATGCCGTTGCCCGGTTCCGGGTCGCGCACGGAAAAGCTTCGTTTCATCGCGGGCGGTATCGGCATCACCCCGATTTTGCCGATGGTCCGCCTCGCCGCACAGCTCGGTGCGCCGTGGTCGATGTGCTACACCGGCCGTCATCGGGACAGCCTCCCGTTCGTGGACGAGCTGCTCGCATTCGGAGAGCAGGTGCGGGTGCGGACCGACGACGAGCACGGACTGCCGACCGCAGCCGAGCTCCTAGACGGGGTGGACGAGCGGACAGCGGTGTTCGCGTGCGGCCCGCCGCCGATGCTCGAGGCCGTCCGCCGGAGCGTCCCGCTCAACTCGGGCACCGAGCTGCATGTCGAGCGGTTCTCGCCGTTGCCGGTGGCTGACGGGACGCCGTTCGAGTTGGAGCTGGAGCGCAGTGCCGAGGTCGTGGCGGTCAGTGGGGACCAAAGCGCCTTGGCGGCGTTGCGGTCGTCCCGGCCCAATGTGAGCTACTCCTGCCAGCAAGGCTTCTGCGGCACCTGCGTCCAGCGGGTGCTCGCCGGCGAGGTGGACCACCGCGACAACACCCTCACTGACCGGCAACGCGAGCTCGGTCAGATGCTGGTCTGCGTCTCCAGGGCCAAGCCCGAAGGCGGACGGTTGGTGCTGGACCTCTGACTCAGTGCACCTGGGCGCGGCCGCGTTCGAACACGGCATCGCGGTTGGCGGCGATGTCGTCGCCGGTGGCCACCCGCATCCACTGTGTGGCCGACGTCGCCTCGATCCACAGCCCGGCACTGGTCTGCTGCTCGTCGATGCGGTGGTAGGACTCCAGCAGTGCACGCACCGCCTTGGCGTTGTTGCCGACGATCGAGGCGGCGACCTTGCGGGCCGCGGGCAGCAGGTCGTCATGCGCGACCACCTCGGTGACCAGGCCTGCCCGCAGCGCGTCCTGCGCGGACAGGTAGTCGCCGGTCATGCTCATGCGCCGGGCCAGGCCGATGCCGACCTTCTGCGGCAACCGGACCGACA
>JAVRPF010000723.1:0-3848 GCA_032162385.1 Mycobacterium sp. | reverse complement strand
ATCACCAAGTGCGACGTCCCGGAGACCATCGGCGAACTCGTCGTCACGTCCCGCGACCCGGTGCAGTTGTCGGTGCCGCCGTCGATCTCGAGGGCGCCGTGGGTGCTGCTGCGCGCGTACGAGGATTCCGGGGACAGCGTGGTCGAGGAGTTCCGGCCCGACAGCAAGCTCGCGGTGACCATTCCGACCGTCGATGCACGGCGCGGCAGGTTGACCGGCATCGCCGTGCAGCTGCCCACGCTGGTGCGCGACGAGCAGGACAACGTGTTTCCGTGGCCGCACGCCGAATGGTCGGTGCGAACGGTCTGGTCCTAACCGGCCGAGTGCCCCGGCGGCACTCGCTCGGCCTCGAGCGTCGGCCCCGGCGGTGAACCGTCGCCGAAGGGTCTGCCGCCCAACGCTTCCCGACCGTGCGGAGTCAGCCAGTTGGACAACTCGGGCCCCTTGGGCACGATCTGGGTGGGATTGATGTCGGTGTGCACGATGTAGTAGTGCTGCTTGATCTGGACGAAGTCGACGGTGTCGCCGAAACCCGGCGTCTGGAACAGATCGCGCGCGTAGGCCCACAACACCGGCATCTCGTCGAGTTTGGACCGGTTGCACTTGAAGTGACCGTGGTAGACGGGATCGAACCGGGCCAGCGTGGTGAACAGGCGGACGTCGGCCTCGGTGATGGTGTCTCCCACCAGATACCGTTGCCCGCTGAGGCGTTCGGTGAGCCAGTCCAACGCGGTGAACAAGCGGTCGTAGGCCGCGTCGTAGGCGTCCTGAGACCCGGAGAACCCGCAGCGGTACACGCCGTTGTTGACCTCGGTGTAGATCCGCTTGGCCACCTCGTCGATCTCGGCGCGCAGCGGCTCCGGGTAGAGCTGCGGTGCGCCGGGCCGGTGGTGGGCCGCCCATTCGGTCGAGAGGTCCAGCGTCATTTGCGCGAAGTCGTTGGTCACCACCTGGCCCGTCGGCACGTCGACGATCGCTGGGACGGTGATGCCCTTGGGGTAGTCCGGGAATCGCTTCAAGTAAGCGTCCTGCAGGCGCGGGATCTGCAGCACGGGGTCGACGCGGTCGGGGTCAAGGTCGAACGTCCAGCTGCGTTGGTCGTGCGTTGGCCCGCAAAAGCCTATGGACAGAACGTCTTCCAGGCCGAGGAGCCTGCGCACGATGATCGCCCGGTTGGCCCAGGGGCAGGCCCTGGCGACGACGAGGCGGTAACGCCCCGGTTCGACGGGGTAACCGTCGCGGCCATCGGCCGTGATGCGAGTGGTGATGTAGTTGGTGTCGCGGTTAAAGTCGCCCTTGGGCGCGACGTAGGAAGCCACGGTCCTAGGATGCCCTGTTTCGCCGACCGTGACGCCACTGCGAGAAAACTCGAGAAATCTCGCCGTGGTGTCACGCTCGACGTGTTGTCAGGCGTCCAGTTCTTGCGCGACGGCCTTGACTACCTCGGATACCCGGCGGGCGGTCTTGCGGTCCGGGTACTTTCCCTTGCGCAGCTCGGGCTGCACCGCGCCCTCCAGCAGCGTGATCATGTCCTCGACCATGCCGTGCAACTCGTCCGGGGTGTGCTTGCGCTCGACGGTTGCGGCGTCGCGGCGGGTTCGGGTCAGGCTCGGCGGCGGATCGATCACCTTGAGGCTCAACGCCTGCGGCCCGCGTCGTCCCGCCGCTATGCCGAACTCGACCTTCTGACCGGCCTTGAGATCCTCCACCCCGGAGGGCAACGCCGAGGAGCCCACGTAGACGTCCTCGCCCTCCTCCTGGGACAGGAAGCCATAACCCTTTTCGGAGTTGTACCACTTAACCCTGCCGGTCGGCACTGGTCCTCACCCGCTCGTCGTCTCGCTTGATACCTGGTCACATAATGAACGCGTCCAGCCTGCGCAGGACGCGAATGCAATGATCCTACTCGGCCACCATCCCGACCAGCACTCGATTACTCCCGCTCACGCGGCCCGGGCCGCACTCGGTAGGCTGGGAGAACCGCTGGAGGGAAGATGCGCCTGATACTGAACATCATTTGGTTGATCTTCGGCGGTCTCTGGCTGGCGTTGGGTTACTTCCTGGCCGGGATCATCTGCTTCATTCTGATCATCACGATCCCGTTCGGCTTCGCCGCGTTCCGCATCGGCCTGTACGCGCTGTGGCCGTTCGGCTACACCGTGATCGACAAGCCCGGACCGCGCCCTGGCGCACTGATCGGCAATGTCATCTGGCTGATCCTGTTCGGCATCTGGCTGGCGATCGGACACGTCATCACCGCCATCGCGATGGCGATCACGATCATCGGCATCCCGCTGGCGCTGGCCAACCTGAAGCTGATCCCGGTCTCGCTGCTTCCGCTGGGCAAGGAGATCGTCCCCAATGACGTGGCCGATGGCCGCGTGGTGATGCCGGGATGACGGCCACGGATCTCGGCCTGCCGTCGATGCGGTCGGCCGCGGTGGTGTCGGAGGCCCCGAGCACGGGCCCGCTGGTGGACACGTTCGGCCGTGCTGCAACGGACCTTCGGGTGTCGCTGACCGACCGCTGCAATCTGCGATGCACGTACTGCATGCCCGCCGAGGGTCTGGACTGGCTGCCGGGCGACGACCTACTCAGCGCGTCCGAACTGGCCCGACTGATGGGCATCGCGGTCACCCGGCTCGGCATCACCAACGTCCGATTCACCGGCGGCGAACCCCTGGTGTCGAAACACCTCGATGCGATGGTGGCGGCAGCGGCCGCGTTGCGCCCGCGCCCCGAGATCGCGTTGACCACCAACGGAATCGGGCTGGCACGACGAGCAGCGCGGCTGAAGGCGGCGGGCCTGGACCGCGTGAACGTGTCCCTGGACACCGTCGACGCCGCTCGCTTCGCGAGCATCACCCGGCGCGACCGGCTCCCCGACGTGCTCGAGGGTCTGGCCGCTGCGGCCAGGGCCGGCCTGGCCCCGGTGAAGGTGAACGCGGTCCTGGATCCGGTCACGGGCCTCGACGACGCCGTGTCGCTGCTGCGCTTCTGCCTTCAGCACGGATACCAGCTGCGCATCATCGAGCAGATGCCGCTGGACGCCGGCCACCACTGGGACCGCGACCAGACCATCGGGGCCGACGCCATCCTGACCACACTGCGCCGTCACTTCGATCTGCAGCCGGACTCCGAGCCACGCGGATCGGCTCCCGCGCAACTCTGGCGGGTCGACGGCGGCGCCGGCACGGTGGGCGTGATCGCTTCCGTGTCGGACGCGTTCTGCGGCGCCTGCGACCGGACCCGGCTCACCGCCGACGGTCAAGTCCGCAGCTGCCTGTTCTCGCGCGAGGAGAGCGATCTGCGGCGGCTGCTGCGCACCGGCGCGGACGACGACGCGATCGAGGCGGTCTGGCGGGCGGCGATGTGGGCCAAGCCGGCGGGGCACGGCATCAACGATCCCGGCTTCATTCAGCCCGACCGCCCGATGAGTGCGATCGGCGGCTGAGGTGGCCGAAGTACAGGTGAACGTCCGCTACTTCGCGGCGGCGCGAGCTGCGGCGGGCATGGAGGCCGAGACGCTTGCGGTCGTGCCGGGGACGTCGGTGAAGGATCTGGTCGAGCGGCTCGCTGTCCGCAGCCCGAACCTGGCCGCGGTACTGGACCGGTGTTCGTTCCTGTGCGATGGCGTCGCCGTCCGCAACCGGGCCGAACCGCTCCGAACAAATCAGACCGTCGATGTCTTACCGCCCTTCGCCGGCGGATGAGAGTGATTTGCGTCACATAACGAAACGGTCACAAACTGTCCATAGTGACGTTCGGCTTATCGAGAACCTGCGAAAACGCGTCGGCGTGCTGCCGTTTTAAGGTCCTCACAAGATTTGCCAGACGCAGAATCGCCG
>JAVRPF010000722.1:0-3391 GCA_032162385.1 Mycobacterium sp. | reverse complement strand
CCCTGGCCAGGTGGTGGGCGTCCGCGGTGAGCGCCAGTTGCGCGGAGTAACCCGTCGCAGTCGCCAGGTCGGGCACCAGTTGCCGCAGCCCCGTGGACGCGACCGCGGAGTGCACGTCTACCCGCGCCAAATAGGCAGGCCGGCCACCGAGGATGGCGTCTACCTCCTGGGTGGTCGGCGGAACACTTCGGGGCCAATCGGTCTCGTCCCAACCGTGCGCCCAGATGGGGGCGTCGGGGTGGCGGTGCGCGTAATCGGTGACCAGCCGTAGCAGGTCCTCCAGCGAGGCGGCCGCGCGCAGGTCGAGGCCGACCGTGGACAGTCCGGTCGCGGTGAGGTGGACGTGGCTGTCGACAAATGCGGGCGCGACGAAGCCGTCATCCAGATCGACAACGTCGGCGTCGGGAAATTCCAGGCGCCCCATGTCGTCGGTGCCGAGCCACACCACGGTCTCGTCGCGAACGGCCATCGCGGTGGCATCCGGCATCGACGGGCTGTGCACCCGGCCGTTGACGAGCAGCGTCGTCAAGCTAGTCGGTGTGCCGTCGCAGGCTGCGCGGGTCGACCGGGGTGACGTCTTCCGTCACGTCCACGACCTCACCGTCGATGTAGTCGCCGCGGCCGGGCCGGTATGGTGCGGTGCCCGCGGTGGTCACGACCAACGGCACCCGGAACAGCCCGCGGGCGGCCAGCGCTGCGATGGCCGGGCGCGCCAGCGCGCGGGTGGGCGGCAGGAGCAGCAGGACGCCGAGCACCGAGGTGACGAGGCCGGGGACCACCGTCAAGACGGTGCCCAGCGCGACAAGGACGCCGTCGGACAGGGCGCCGCGCGGTGCGGCCAGCCCCGACTGCAGCCGCTGAATCTGGCGCTTGACCTGCGAACCGGCCAGTGCGAGGCCGAGCGCGAAGGTGCCCACCAGCAGGAGCACGGTCCAGCCGAAGCCGATCGTGGACGCCAGCGCGACCACCACCGCCAGTTCGACGAGGGCGTAGACGAGGAACAGCCGCATAGCCATGTCGTGACAACGCCTCGGAACCGGCCTGGGTTCCTAGGCCGCCTTCAGTTCGAGTCCGACGCTCTTCTGGTCCAGCTTGCGAAGCTTCGTGTACAGGCTAAATGTCCAGCCGATGAAGCCGTACCGCTTGGTGATGGCCCGCTGCACGTGGTCGTACTCGGACTGGTCGAGGACCGTGGCGACGGCATCAACCGGCTCGCTCTTCGGATTTCCCCGTATGTCGCACACGGCCACGGTGACGCGTGGTGTGTTGCGGATCCGCTTGATCTTCCACGAATCCTCCTCGGTCGTGACCAACAGACGATCGCCGTCGGGCGCGGCCCAGATGGCGGTGGGTTTGGGCCTGCCATCCTTGGCGAAGGTGGTCAGCAGGATGTACTTGCCCTTGGCGACGTCGGCGAATGTGAGGGCCACGGGTCAGCTCATCGCCTTGAGCTCGATCGAAACGTTGTTCTTCATGCCGCCGCGCAGTTTCGAGAAGAAGTTGAACGCCTTGCCGAGCAGGCCGTAGCGCTTGCCGATCGCGTCGTAGGTGGCGCCGTTGGCCGACTTGTCCAGGATCGCGGCGGTGGCGTCGACCGCCTCACCCTTCGGGTTGCCGCTCCGATCGCAGGTCGCGATGGTCACGCGGGAGGTGTTGCGGATGCGCTTGACCTTCCAGGACGTCTCCTGGGTGATCGCCACCAGGCGGTCCCCGTCGGGTGCGGCCCAGATGGCCGTCGGCTTGGGCCTGCCGTCCTGGGTGTAGGTGGTCAGCAGGATGTACTCGGAATTGGCGACCTCGGCGAATGTGACCGTCATGCGACCCAATCTAGACGCCCGAGGTCATCAGCCTTCGAGGTCGCCCTCGGCCTCCAGCATCACCCGGCGCAGGCCGTCGAGGGTGGACGCGTCTGGCTCCGCCCACATTCCGCGGCCTGCGGCCTCAAGCAACCGCTCCGCCATGCCGTGCAGCGCCCACGGATTGGATTCGGCCATGAACTTGCGGTTCTCGTCGTCCAGCACGTATTTCTCCGCCAGCCGCTCATACATCCAGTCGGCCATCACGCCCGCTGTGGCGTCGTAGCCGAACAGGTAGTCGACCGTGGCGGCCATCTCGAACGCGCCCTTGTAACCGTGCCTCCGCATCGCCTTCATCCAGCGGGGGTTGACCACGCGGGCCCGGAACACCCTGGTGGTTTCCTCCGACAACGTGCGGGTGCGCACCGCGTCGGGGCGGGTGTTGTCGCCGATGTAGGCGGCGGGTGCGTGCCCGGTCAACGCACGGACCGTGGCCACCATGCCGCCGTGGTACTGGAAGTAGTCGTCGGAGTCGGCGATGTCGTGCTCACGGGTGTCGGTGTTCTTCGCCGCCACCGCGATCCTTCGGTATTGGCGGTTCATGTCGTCGGCGGCCGACACCCCGTCCAGACCGCGACCGTAGGCGAAGCCGCCCCATGCGGTGTAGACCTCGGCCAGATCGGCATCGTCGCGCCAGTTCTTGCTGTCGATCAGCTGCAGCAGGCCGGCGCCGTAGGTGCCGGGTCTCGAGCCGAAGATCCTGGTCGTCGCGCGCCGCTGGTCGCCGTGGTCGGCGAGGTCGACCTTGGCGTGCGCGCGGACGTAGTTGGCCTCGTCGGGTTCGTCGAGTTCGGCGACCAGGCGAACGGCGTCGTCGAGCATCGCCACGACATGCGGGAACGCATCGCGGAAGAAGCCCGAGATCCGGACGGTGACATCGATGCGGGGCCGGTCCAGTTCGGCCATCGTCATTGCCTCGAGGTCGACGACCCGTCGTGACGCGTCATCCCAAACCGGTCGAACCCCAAGCAGCGCAAGCACTTCGGCGATATCATCGCCGGACGTGCGCATCGCCGAGGTGCCCCAGACCGACAGGCCGACCGACTGCGGCCAGCGCCCGTAGTCGTCGCGATAACGGGCCAGTAGCGAGTCCGCCATCGCCATGCCGGTGTCCCAGGCCAGCCGCGACGGCACGGCCTTGGGGTCGACGGAATAGAAGTTCCGGCCCGTGGGCAGCACGTTGACCAGTCCGCGCAGCGGCGATCCGGACGGGCCCGCCGCGATGAATCTTCCGTCAAGGGCACGCAATACCTGGTCGATCTCCGCCGAGGTGCCTGCGAGCCGGGGCACCACCTCGGTGGCCGCGAATCGCAGCACCGTCGCGACATCCGGATTGTCGGTCAGCGAATCGACCTGCTCGGGATCCCAACCCGTCTTCTGCAGAGCCGCCACCAGGCCGCGCGCCTGCTCCTCGGCATCGTCGACGGCGCCACGGACGTCGGTGCCGTCCTCGGCCAGTCCCAGGGCCTGTCGCAGCCCGGGGACCGAACTGTCGCCGCCGAACAACTGGCGGGCACGCAGGATCGCCAGTACCA
>JAVRPF010000721.1:0-6962 GCA_032162385.1 Mycobacterium sp. | reverse complement strand
TGCTGTCCAAGCACCACGCCGAGATCGACGTGCTGGTGGGCGGTCCGCCGTGCCAGGGCCACAGCGACTTCAACAACCGCACCCGGCATTCCGACGACAAGAACGAGCTCTACCGCACCATGGTCCGCGCCGCGGAAGTGCTTGAGCCGCAGCACGTCCTGATCGAGAACGTGCCGGGAGCGCTCAACGACCGGCGCTCCGTGGTGCAGCGCACCGCCGATGCACTCGGCGGGCTCGGGTACCACGTGTCGATCGGGGTGATGAACCTCAACGAGATCGGGGTGCCGCAGCGTCGCCGCCGGCTGGCGCTGATGGCCAGCCTGACGCACACCACCACGCCGGCCGAGGTCGTCGACCGGCACCGGCGCGATCCGCGCAACGTCGCGTGGGCGTTCCAGGACCTGGAGTCGCTACCCGAGTCCCGCCGCGACGACGGGCTGGTCGACGCCGTCGCCCGGTCGGCGCCCGCGACCCGCCAGCGCATCGACTACCTCTTCGAGACCGGTGAATTCGACCTGCCCGACAGCGAGCGGCCGGACTGCCACGCCAACGGCGGGCACAGCTACAAGGCGATCTACGGCCGGCTGGCGTGGGACCGGCCGTCGCAGACGGTCACCACCGGCTTCTACAGCATGTGCATGGGCCGCTACGTGCACCCGAGCCGGCGGCGCACCATCACCGCGCACGAAGCGGCACGGTTGCAGTACATCCCGGACTGGTTCACGTTCGACGTGGTGCGGCACCGCACGGCGATGGCCCGGATGATCGGCAACGCGGTGCCGTCACGGCTCAGCTATGCGGTGGCGCTGGAGTGGCTGCGATGAAGCGCCGCTCCCTGCGGGTCGCCGGGCTGTTCGCCGGCATCGGCGGGCTGGAACTCGGGATGGCCGCCAGCGGGCACCACACCCAGCTGCTCGTCGAGAACTCCGCACCTGCGATGCACGTGCTGCGGCGCCGCTTCCCCGACACCAAGCTCGAGGGCGACGTCCGCGACCTGGTGTCGCTGCCCGCCCGCACGGACGTGGTGGTGGCGGGCTTCCCGTGTCAGGACCTGAGCAGCGTGGGCCGCAAGGTCGGAATCGACGGCGCCAGAAGCAGTCTCATCGGCGAGGTGCTGCGGCTGCTCGACGGGGCCGACGTGCCGTGGCTGGTGCTGGAGAACGTACCGTTCCTGATGTCGCTGGGCCAGGGCGCGGCGCTGACGCTGATCACCACCGCGTTGACCGAGCTGGGCTATCGGTGGGCGTACCGCGTGGTGGACAGCAACGCGTTCGGGCTGCCGCAGCGACGCAACCGGTGGTACCTCGTCGCCAGTCGGGTCGGCGACCCGCGGGACGTCCTGCTGGCCGACGAGGTGGTGCGGCCTGAGCCCGCTGCTGGCTACCCGGACGTGGCGTGCGGGTTCTACTGGACCGAGGGGATGCGGGCATTCGGTTGGGCCGTCGACGGCGTGCCGCCGATCAAGTGCGGATCGGCCGTCGGCGTCGCCTCGCCGCCGGCGATCCGGATGCCGTCGGGCGCCTACGTAACGCCGGATCTACGAGATACCGAACGGCTGCAGGGTTTTCCCGCCGACTGGACCGCCCCCGCCGAAGAGGTCGCCAAGCGCGGCGAACGCTGGCGGATGGTGGGCAACTCGGTCAGCGTGCCGGTCGCGACGTGGATCGGCGAGCGGCTGGCTTCGCCCGGCCGGTACATGGGTGCGTCGGATGCGGTGTGGACGGGCGCGAAGTGGCCACGGCGTGCGGCGTGGGCGGATCTGGACGGCGTGGTGCACGCCGCGGACGTCGGGCCGTGGCCGCTGTGGCAGCCGCGGGCGACGCTGGTGGACTTCCTCGACTACCCGGGCGCGCCGCTGTCGGCGCGGGCGGCCACGGGGTTCTTGCGGCGGACGCGCAAGGGGTCGCTGCGGTTCCCGGCGGGGTTCATCGACGAGCTCACTGCATACGCGGAAAGTTGATTGCCGGCAACCATCGGCCTGGCGGCAACCGCGCACGCCGATGCGCCTGACGGTCCTGTGCCACCTTTGGGTAAGAATTTCTTTCGAGGGGCGCTGACCTGCGGATACCAGCACGTCTGCACGAATACCCGCTGGGTGACTTGCGTTGAGGGTGTCGCTGGGGTAACGAACGGGTACCACGTTGCGAGTAACAAGTGGCAGCGCGAACTCCGGCTGGAGTGCTGCCCGCGTGGTTGTGAAGAAGCGGCAACCGAGCCAGCGACCTGCTGAGGGGCGCTTGGCCCTACGAACCACATCAATTGACCGCGGGTTTGCGAGTCTTCACGAGAGATGGGCAGAGATGACGTTCAATTCCACATTCCGGGGCGCGTGCCGCAGGATCGCGGTCACCGCGGTCGCGGCCGCCGTGCTGCCCGGCCTGATTGGTGTCGTCGGCGGTTCGGCGACCGCGCAGGCGTACTCGCGACCAGGATTACCGGTCGAAACATTGATGGTGCCGTCGGCCGCGATGGGCCGCGACGTTCCGGTGAAGTTCCAGCCCGGCGGAAGGCACGCCGTGTACTTGCTCGACGGCCTCCGCGCGCGCGACGACAACAGCGGCTGGGACATCGAAACCAACGCGTTCGAGAAGTTCTACCAGTCAGGTGTATCGGTGGTCATGCCCGTCGGCGGCATGTCCAGCTTCTACACCGACTGGAACTCGCCAGCCGTGGGCGACGGGACGACCCAGACCTACAACTGGGAGACGTTCCTGACCTCCGAACTACCCGGCTACCTGTCGGCGAACAAGGGCATCTCGCCGTCCGGCAATGCGGTTGCCGGACCATCGATGTCAGGCAGCGCCGCGCTGATTCTGGCCGCCTACCACCCAGGCACGTTCAGGTACGCCGGGTCGATGTCGGGATTCCTCCATCTGTCTGACGGCGTCTGGCCGACTCTGGTCGGTGTCTCGATGCGCGACGCCGGCGGATTCGACGCGACCGCGATGTGGGGTCCGGGCGGCGACCCGACGTGGCAGCGCAACGACCCGACCCTCCAAGCCGGCCGACTGGCCTCCAACGGCACGCGGCTCTGGGTCTACACGGGCAACGGCACGCCCAACGAACTGGGCGGCGCCGACCTGCCTGCCACTTTCCTGGAGGGGCTGACCAAAGACAGCAACGTAGCCTTCCAGAACGCGTACAGCGCCGCGGGTGGCAAGAACGCCACGTTCAACTTCCCGCCCAACGGCACCCACAGCTGGGGGTACTGGGACGCGCAGTTGGACGCCATGAAACCCGACATCGTGCGGACTCTGGGCGCGTAGTTCCGCGGGTCCTGTCGACCCCGATGACCGCTCTCACATAGCGTTGGTGCATGACCGGATTGTTCGGCGATCTCGACGATCCGCAACGCCTCCGCGACGGCATCATCGACGCCGTCAAGCACGGCATCGCCGCCAGCCGCAACGACGCGTCGAAGTGGGATCCGCTGTACCGGTGGTTCGCCGACGAGCTGGGTGTGGGCGACGGCCAGAAGGGCGGGCCGGTCATCGGCAAGCTGGTGACCGAGCAGAAGCAGATCGGCAACCGCTGCGACGAGATGGCGAAGTCCAACCCGCAGTACGCCGTGATCAGCGTGCTGGGTGACGTGACGCCGGAGCACATGCTCAACGCCATGCGCAAGCGCGGCCGGTTGCCGTCCTTGAAGGCCGCGCTGTTCCTGAGGGAAGCCACGCCGGACCGGCTGGTGATCTTCGATGAGTGACGCGACCATCGGGCGGCTGCAGTCGATCTTCCCCGAGCTGACTCCCGAACACCATCCCGTGTTGGGCTCCGTGACGGGCAACCCCGCCGGCAATTCCGTTGGCGGACAAGTCCCGTCCGTCATCAGCGTGCCCATCGAGATCGACCCGCGCATCGAGCGGATGGTGCGTCTGGCCATCCTGTCCGCGCCCGCGGTCATCCTGGTTGGCCCACCCGGCAGCGGGAAGACCACGTTGCTGCGTCAGGTGGTCGACCGCATCGTCGCCGACCCCAAGAGCTTCGGGTTCCAGGCCGGCCCGACTGGCGTGGAATGCTCTGCCGCGGAGGAGAACTGGTCGGCCACCGATCTGGTCGGCGGGCAGACGATCGACGGCGGCGAGCTGCGGTTCCGGCCCGGCCGGGTGTTGAGTGCGGTCGCGGCCGGTCGGTGGCTGATCATCGACGAGGTCAACCGGGCCGACATGGACCGCATCTTCGGCGGCCTCCTGACCTGGCTCAGTGGTCAGGATGTGACCCTTGGTGCGGTGTCGCCGTCGATCGGCTCGCCTCAGGTCGAGCTCGGCTGGTCGGGCACCGCGACGTGCTCGGTGGACAACGCCGACCTGCTGACGATGCCCGTGCCCGGCGGCCCCGTCCGGTATCTGGCCGGCACCGAGTGGCGGCTGCTGGGCACCTACAACGCACTCGACGCGCAACGGGTGTTCCGGTTCGGCCACGCGCTCGGCCGCCGGTTCCTGCGGGTGCCCATTCCTGCGGCGGATGCCGACAAGTTCCGCACCGCGCTGCTGGCTCAGGACAGCGGGCTGCCCGAGCCGCTGCTCGACGCGATCGTATCGATTTACTCAGCGCACCTGATGAATTCGATGACCACCCTCGGGCCGGCGCTGTTCCTGCGGATGGCCGACTACATCGCGGCTGGCGTCGGTACGGACGCCGAGCCGCTCACCGGCGTCAGCCAGGTCGACCGCGAACTGCTCGCCGAGGCGTACTTGGTCAACGTCGGGACGTGGCTGCGGGAGATGGAGGACGAGCTGCCCTCGCTCGGCCGGGCGATCGTCGAGGAGCACCACGCCCTCGGTCAGTCCGAATGGGAGTGGATCGTTGAGATGAGCCGCGTATTGTCCTGACGGTCGGGACCGAGCCCGACGTCATGCTGCCGGTTCCCGAGGCGGGTCTGGACCACGTCCTACGGGCGTGGGTGGGCCGGGGCCAACTGGTGAAGGTGCTCAATCAGCTTGCCGCCGATGAACTTCCACGGGACTGGCGGCCGGAAGACACGCAGCTGCGGGCGGACCTGATGCTGTTCCTGGACCTAGTGCCGCTGGTCGAACGGCTGCCGACATCGGTCCGACAATGGATCGATCTGCTGCCCGCGCAGTCGCGGCGCCGGCAGGCCGTCGCCGACACCCCGAGCGGCGCGACGTCATGGGTCGACACCCGGCGCCGGTACGGCTGGCCGCCGTCGGCGTTCGTCAACCGGCACCGCGATCGGGTCGCTCACGAGCTGCTGTCCTCGGTGCTCGCGTGGGTGGGCGGGGAGGTGCTGCGGCTGGCGCGGCGGGCGTCGTCGATCGATTCTTCTGTGGTTGATCGTGTTTCGGCGCAGCTGGACTCCTTTGCGAGAGTGTTCGACATCGAGCTCGTCGAACGTGGCGCCGGCGAGCCGCGACCGTCAGAGCTCGCTGCCATCGAGCGGGAAGGCGCCGTCTGGCGGAGATTGGTGGACGTGGCCCGCCGGATGAGAGCGGCCAGCGCACCGGAGCTGGCCGCGGAGTTGTTGTTGCCCGTGCCAGAGCTGCGGCCGACGCTGTTCCAGCTGGGCGTACTCGGTGAACTGCTGATGGCCCTGCAGTCGGCGGGTGCCTCGGTCGTGAGTACGTCGCCGTTGAGCTTCGTCACCGGCCGCGAACAATTCCACGTCGCGTACGGCGGGCAGGTCTGGCATCTGTGGATGGAGGCCGGCGGAAGCTGGCAGCGCTACGGCGGCGCGTCTCTGTACCGATCTTTGACGACGGCGTTGCGGGCCCAGACTCGGCCGCTGGCACCGGATCTCATGCTGATCCTGCCCGGCGAGGCGGCGTTCATCATCGAGTGCAAGTACTCGGAGAATGCGGACTACGTGGGGCGTACGGGTTTGGCGCAGACGCTGTTGTACATGACCGACGTCGGGGCGTCGATGGCCACGAGAGTCGAGGGTGTGGTCGTCGCGCCGAACGGTATCGCCGGTGATATCACCTCGGCCAGTACTCCTGCGGGTCGGTTGGGGCTTGCCTCGCCGTCGGCGGGGGTGATTCGGGCGGTGGAGTTGATGATGCGGTGCGCGCGTGACCCAGACGTCTGAAGCATACAAGGTCTATTTCGAGACCGCGTTCAGTTCTGCTCGGGCCTGGTCGATCTGCTCGAACGCGTAACTCACAATCTGGGCGTTGGTCATGTCTTTGCCGGCACCGGCAAATGATTCGTACTCGTCGCCGAGAACTTCGCGCAGGTGGGCGGTGATGTCTTGGAATTCGGGGAGGGTCACATGCACGAGGGGGGTAGCGGCGAATCCACTGATGATGGCCGCCTTTTCGTAGTACCCAAGTCGGTCGAAGAACACGGCGAGTGCCGCTAGCGGCTGCCGTATGAGCGAGACGTTGCCAGAGTCATGGTAGTAGCGGATGGACATCACTAGGAAGTTGAAAGAGTCCGTGGGGTCACGATCGATGGCTGCGAGCCTCGACAGGTTGATCGCAATCTGCGACTCAACCCATTCGTTACCGCTGTCGTGAGCGATTCTGAGGCCTCGGCCGAGGCCTTCATAAGCCGCGAGAGGGGCGGAGTGTCGGCGGACGAACCAATAGGCGAGAAGGGTGAAACAGGCCACCAGGGGATTGTCGGTAGAGTTCACGATGGTCAGCAGCGCTTCAGAGGCTGAGATAGCCTCGTCATCTGCACCGGCGCTGGTGGACGCTATGGCAAGGCAAGAGCGCGTTAGGGGATGAGCGCCCGGTTCTCGCTCGATCATCTTGCGGCACAACTCGGCCCACCGCTCGGGCTCACCCAAGTGGACATACGTGCCGCCGAGTAACGCTTCGAACTCGAATGGGACCTCGTCGAAACGTCCGCTCTCAACGGCAAGGTGGAGGGCGTCACTGAATCGAAGGGCGTCGTCGACCCGTCCTGTCGAATAACACTGCGCGGCCATCGCGTACAGCTGGGCCAGCCGTCGGTGGTCGACGGCCTTCGCCGACTCGATGAGCTCTTCGGCCCACCTG